>JANLUV010000429.1:0-2042 GCA_031363685.1 Alphaproteobacteria bacterium
GCAGCGGGGCATTGCTGAGCAGCGCGCCCAGCCCGCCGCGCCGCGTGGGGATCACCGGCACGCCTTCCGGCCCCGGTTCGGTGATCGGCGGCGCGCCCTTGACCGCGCCTTCAAGCTGGACATTGGAAACGCCGGTGAAGCTGCCCTGGATCGTGGCGGTGGTGCCCTGGAGGATCGGCACCTTCTTGTCCACCTTGACCCGCACCCGGACAAAGCTGGGATCCTTGGGCCACAGTTCGATTTCGGCGATCTGGCCGGCGGGCACGCCCGAGAAGGTCACGGTCGCCCCCTTGGACAGGCCATCGACCGACTGCTTGAAGAAGATATCGTATTCGTTCTGGGCGCCCTGGCTGAGCCGGGCGATCCAGATCACGAACGCGACGACCAGTGCCAGCAGCACCAGCGTGACCGCCCCGACCCAGACATTGTTGGCGCGCGTTTCCATGCCGTGCCTATGCTCCCCCTGCGCCGTCGCTGTCCATCCCGGCCGGACGTTCCGGTGCGGGTGCGGGATGCGACGCGGCCTTGCCCGCCTTGTCCGCCATGTCCGCCATGTCCGCCGCGCGGACCTGACTGTCCTTGGCCGCCCGGCCGCGCGGGCCGTTGAAATATTCCTGAATCCACGGATGATCGGTGGCCAGCAATTCCGGGATCGTGCCGACCGCGATCACCTGCTGGTCGGCCAGCACCGCCACCCGATCACAGATCGCATACAGCGTATCGAGATCGTGGGTGATCAGGAACACGGTCAGCCCCAGGGTTTCCTGCAGCGCCTTGGTCAGCCGGTCGAACGTGTCGGCGGCGATCGGATCGAGCCCGGCGGTGGGTTCATCGAGGAACAGCAGTTCCGGATCGAGCGCCAGGGCGCGGGCCAGACCGGCGCGCTTGCGCATGCCGCCCGACAGTTCGGCCGGATACTTGCTGCCCGCGTCTTCCGGCAGGCCCGAGAGCATCACCTTGAAGCGCGCAATCTCGTGCAGCAGTTGCCGGGAGAGTTCGGGATAGAATTCCTTCAGCGGCACCTCGACGTTTTCGGCCACGGTCAAGGTCGAAAACAGCGCACCGCCCTGGAACAGCACGCCCCAGCGCGAGCGGATATCAATGTCGTCATCATCGTCGTTCCGGGCATCGGTCATCGAACGCCCGAGCACTTCGATCGATCCGGCAGCGGGTTGCTGCAACCCGATGATCGCGCGCATCAACACCGATTTACCGGTGCCCGAGCCGCCGACGATGCCCAGAATCTCGCCCCGGTTGACGGTGAGCGAAAGGTTTTCGTGAATGACGTGATCGCCGAACGCGGTGCGCAGCCCCTTGATGACAATGGGGTGTTCGGGCACCCGGCGGGGCGCGCAGGGCGGTTCTTCGTCGCGCGTCGCCACCCGTTCAGCCCCAGCCGATTTTGCTGAAGAACACCGCGAAGAACGCATCGAGCACGATCACCATGAAGATCGCCTGGACCACTGCCATCGTGGTGCGCAGGCCCACTTCCTCGGCATTGGCCTTGACCTGCATGCCCTGATAGCAGCCGCACAGGCCGATGATCAGGCCGAAGAACGGCGCCTTGACCAGTCCGACCCACAAGTCTTTCAGCGGCACCACTTCCTGGATGCGCAACAGGAACGTGAAGAACGGGATGTTGAGCGTCGCCATCGAAATGAACGCGCCGCCGATGATCGCCAGCACCGCAGCATAGAACCCCAGCAGCGGCATCATCACCGTGGCGGCCAGCACGCGCGGGATCACCAGCGCCTCGATCGGGGAGACGCCGTTGGTGCGCATCGCGTCAACTTCCTCGGTCAGCTTCATCGTGCCCAATTGCGCGGCGAAGGCCGAGCCGGAGCGGCCGGCGACCATGATCGCGGTCATCAGCACGCCCAGTTCGCGCATCGCGAGCCGGCCGGTGAGGTTCACCGTATAGACCTCGGCCCCGAACTGCTGGAGCTGGACCGCGCCCTGCTGGGCGATGACAATGCCGACCAGAAAGCTCATCAGCCCGACGATGCCGAGCGCCGAAACGCCGACCAGTTCAAGCTGGCGGA
>JANLUV010000453.1:0-3243 GCA_031363685.1 Alphaproteobacteria bacterium
CACCGCGCCGGGATGGGCTTTTTCCGGGATCGGCGGCCGCAGCTTTACACCCGGATCGCGCAGGACATCTGACCGCGATGGGCGAGCGGTATGTCGTCGCGCTCGGCTCCAACCAGCGGCACCATCGGCACGGCGCGCCCGCACGGGTGATCGCGGCGGCGCTGGCGGCGCTGGCGCAGGCCGGGGTGCGCGTGGTGGCGGCATCGCCGGTGCTGGCGAGCCGCCCGCTCGGCCCGTCACAACGGACCTACGCCAATGCCGCCGTGCTGGTGGAAACCGATTGCGGCCCGGCCGACCTGCTGGTCCAGTTGCAGGCGATCGAGGCTGCGTTCGGTCGCCGGCGCGGCGGGCAGCGCTGGCGTGCGCGAGTGCTCGATCTCGATATCGTGCTGTGGGCTGGCGGGCGTTGGACCGGGTCGGGACTGACCGTGCCGCATCGCGAGTGGCGCACGCGCTGCTTCGTGCTCACTCCGCTATGCGCCGTTGCGCCCCGTTGGCGTGATCCGCTGACGGGCCTCACCCCCCGCCACTTTGAAGCCCGCTTGACCCGCCCCCGCGCGCTCCCTAAGCGCGCGTGACGCACCCGCGCCAAGCGGAAGGCCCCTAGCTCGGTCGGAAGTGCAACTGAGTTTTAAACGGCTGGTCTGATCGGAAGCAAACCTGGCAGCTAAGGTGGTTGGCGAAGGGTTTCAATGTCGCGGTGCGGCATTTGTCTGCGGCCGCATATTCGTGCATCGGCACGAGCGGCGAGAGTGAAGTTGGTGAGGGCCCGTAGCTCAGTAGGTAGAGCAACGGACTTTTAATCTGTAGGTCTCGGGTTCGAATCCCGACGGGCCCACCATAACTTTCCTGGCTTTCAAGCGCGGAAGTCCGTCTCTCGGCAGGGCAGTAAAATAGATTTCACGATGTGGGCTGCGTCAGTCGTCGTGATCGATTTCGTGCGCGGCGGAATGCGCAATACTGCCGATTGGCCGCGGAGATCTTCGCCGCCCCGTCTGGCCTGCGGTATTGGCGGCATCTTCCGTGGTCAGCTTGCGCCAGCGCCCAAGCCGGTCCGCGTCCAGTGTCCCGTCCGCCAGCCCGGCCTGCACCGCGCATCCGGGCTCGCCGCCGTGGCCGCAGTTTGAAAACCGGCACGACAACGCCGCCAGGATGAAGTCGTCGAACACCTCGGCCAACCCCTCGGCCGCGTCCGCCAGCTGCAGCTCGCGCATCCCCGGCGTATCGAGCAGCCAGCCGCCGTGCTCCAGCCGGTGCATCTCGCGCACGGTGGTCGTATGGCGGCCTTTGCCGTCACCCTTGCGGACCGGCTGCGTGGCGATGTTGGTGGAGCCGCGCAGCGTGTTGATCAGGGTTGATTTGCCGACGCCGGAGGAGCCCAGCAGGGCCACGGTCTCGCCCTTGGCGCAGCGTGCGGCCAGACGCGCGACGCTGAGCGGGTCCTTGGCGTTGACGGTTTCCACCACCAGTCCCGGCTGCAATCCGTGCGCCGCCGCGGCAAAGTCTGCGGGCGCGGCGGCCAGATCAAGCTTGGTCAGCACGATGATCGGGGTCACGCCCACTTCGCGCGCCAGCACCAGATAGCGCTCTAGCCGCGCCACGCTGAAATCCTGGTTGCACGATGCGACGATGAACAGCGTGTCGACGTTCGCGGCGATCAGCTGGAGCTTGCGGCCGTGGCCCGGCGCGCGGCGCTTGAACAGGCTGGCGCGGTGCAGGATGCGCCCGATCTGCTGCGTATCCGGGGCGATCAGCAGCCAATCGCCCACCGCCGGATGATTTTCCTCGGCGTTGGCTGCCAGTGCGCCGGGCGCTGGTGCGATATGCGGCGGGATCAGCCATTCCGTGCCCGCTCCGGCCACCGCGATCTTGCCGCGATGGACCGCCATGACCCGCACCGGAACGAACTGCGCCGCGTCTTCGCCGGACAACTGCGCGCTGAAGTGCGGCCGCCAGCCGAGTTCAGCCAGCCGGGGGTCGGGCGCGGGCACGGCCGCTGTCATCCCAGCTTAGCGGGATTGGCAGGCTTGGACGCCAGCCAGATGGTGTGCCGCACGTCGCCGGCGTAATCCTCGGCGCGGATGGTGATTTCCTCGACCGCAAAGCCGGCCCGGTGCAGCCGCTCGCGGAAGTCGGCGTCGGTGTAGGATGACCATACCGCCAGCACGCCGCCCGGACGCAACGCGGCATGGGCCGCGCGCAACCCCCAGTTGCAGTACAATCGGTCATTGGCCAGCTGGATCAGGCCATCGGGGCCGTTATCCACGTCGAGCAGGATCGCGTCGAAGCTGGCCGGCGCGCGCACGATCACGTCGTGAACGTCGGCCACCTCGAGCGAGACGCGCGGATCGGCGAGTGATCCGCCGATGATGTGCGCCAGCGGGCCATTGGCCCAGGCGACCACCTTGGGCACCAGTTCGGCCACGACGACTTGCGCCGTCGGACCCAGTACCGCCAGCGCCGATCCCAGCGTGAACCCCATGCCAAGGCCGCCGATCAACCACCGCCCGCGATTGTCGCCCAGCCGTTCGCAGGTCAGCGTCGCCAGCGCCTGTTCGGAATGGCGCACCTGGCTGCCCATCAGTTCATCGTCGCCGTAGCAGATCGAGAAATCGGAACCCCGGCGCATCAGGTGCAACGCACCCCCGCCGGGAATGTCCGCGATGTCGACCAGCTCGACTCTGGCGGTAAGGGGGGCGGTAAGGGGGGCGGTGAGCGAGGCCGTAAGGGATTCAGGCACGGCGTGCCGCATGTCTGCCGGCGAAATCAGCTATCCGCCTTCGCCGGCTTGGCCTCTGCTGCCACGGCTGTCTCTGCCGCCTTCTGGCGCGCCAGATTTGCAACGATCGCGCGCTTGTGCCGCGTGTTCGCGGTGCGGATATTGGCCATGGATGGTCCTGTCAGATTGGATTCAGTCGCGGCGCTGCCCGGGTTGGCATGCGTCAGGCGCTGATCAGCGCCCGTCCTTGGTCATAGAAAGGCGCAAAATACAAGGAATCATCGGTCTTGCGATCATCGTGGTGTGGTTTGCCAGCGCTCAGAGCACGAAGTCGCCTGCCGACAGCACCACGATCATGTCGGCCACGCCGTCGCCGTTCAGGTCGGCCTCGATGACATGGCCGCTACCGGCGGGATCGAACCGGATTTCCGCCGCGCCGCCGGCGGTAAAGGCCGCCGAACCGCGCTAGACGCAGCTCTGGTCGCCAGCGTCCGCGCCGGGGTCGATCGCGGCAAAATCGAGCT
>JANLUV010000457.1:0-1756 GCA_031363685.1 Alphaproteobacteria bacterium
CACCGCGCCGCCGGGATAGCCGAACACGTACTCCACGCCCTGACGGATCAAGGTTTCGACCAGAATTTCTGCGCCGCTGCGCTCTTGGCTCACCGTAAAATTCCTCTTCGCGTTGCCCGCGCTGTCACTGCCTATGGTCAAACTGGCGCATCTTCCCGCGCCCGCCCGCCCATCCAACGCCCATGGCGGCCTGTCAACCTTCGACAGGGTCACCATGCGTCCGGCCCGCTAGCGAACAAAAAATATCAGGTCAACCCGATTTCGCGAAATAAAACTTCAAAAATGGCCATTTCGTCGTAAGGTTGTGTCCCGACCCGGCCCCATTCCGGCGGACACTGGTGCCGCAGCCATGTCACCTGCCGCTTCACATAATTGCGCGTGGCCTGCTGCGCCCGAGTCCGGGCCTCATCCAGCGGCCATTTTCCGCCCAGCATCCCGCCGATTTCAGGCACGCCGATCGCGCGCATCACCGGTAGCGCCGGGTCCAGCCCGCGCGCCAGCAGCGCTTCCACTTCGCCGATGGCGCCAATGTCCAGCATCTGCGCAAAGCGCCGGTCGCACCGCTCATACAGCCAGTCCCGCGCGGGCAGCAGTACGGCTGGATATAGCCTGATGGCAGCGCCGATCCCGCCGCTCCGGTTCGCCTGCCACGCCGCCAGCGGCCGTCCGGTCGATCGCACCACTTCCAGCGCGCGAGCCACCCGAGTGGTGTCGGACGGATGCAGCACCGCCGCCCGCTCCGGGTCTTCGGTGGTCAGCGCGGCATGGGCTTCGGCCACCGGCAGCGCCCGCACTGCCGCCCGCACCGCCGGATCGATCGGCGGCACCGGCGCGATCCCGTCCAGCAACGTGCGGATATACAGCCCGGTCCCGCCGACCAGAATCGGCACCGCGCCGCGCCGATGTGCTGCGGCGATTTCGCGGCGCGCTGCCTCGGCCCAGTCCGCCGCCGAACACGATGTCGCCCCGTCCCATTCGCCGAACAGGCGGTGCGGCACACCGCGCATTTCATCCACGCCCGGCCGCGCGCTCAACACTCCCAGATCGGTATAGACCTGCGCGCTGTCGGCATTCACCACCACCGCATCCTGCCCGCGTTCGGCCAGCGCCAGCGCCAGCCGCACCGCGAGATCGCTCTTGCCGCTCGCGGTCGGCCCTGCAATGACCGCGACCGGCGGCAACTGGCCTTCACGGACAAGGGAATTTTCGGTGCTCATCGCCCGGCTGATAGCAGACACGGCAACGCTTGCAGACAATCTCGACGCGGCCCGCGCGAAACTGACGGAGTTCGGCATCCCGGTCGCCATGGCCGAACCGGTGCAAAGCGGCGAGGACGCGATCGAACTGCAATTGCCGCACGGCGATCCGGCCACGGTCCGTGCGGTGCTCGATGCCTGCTTCGCCCCGTCCGACCTGCTGCTGGCCGACCGGCCGATCGAACTGCCGCGCGTGTTCGTGTCGGACATGGATTCGACCATGATCGCGGCGGAATGCATTGATGAACTCGCCGATTTCGCGGGACTGAAGCCGCAGATCGCCGCGATCACCGAACGTGCGATGCAGGGTGAACTTGATTTTGTGGCGGCCCTTACGGAACGCGTCGCGCTGCTCGGCGGGCTGGATGAAGGCGCGATCCAGCGCTGCCTCGATGAACGCATCACCATGATGCCGGGCGCCCGCACGCTGATCGCCACGCTCAAAAGCAGAGGGTGCTTCACCGTCCTCGTCACCGGCGGCTTCCACCAGTTCGCCGATC
>JANLUV010000482.1:0-14579 GCA_031363685.1 Alphaproteobacteria bacterium
CTAATTAGTATTGTGTCCCCTGATCCTACGGAATACTGCGTGTCCCCGGAATACTGCGCACTTGGCCGGGAAGCTGGCCGACATCGGGGTTATCGACTCCGAGCCGAATATCAGGAACAAGCTTAGCCGTGGCAAATTTACAGCGGTATTTCTGATCCAATGCCTAGAGGCAATCGGTTGCTCTTCATTGCGCTTATCGGATGGCTGAGCCTAGCGCAGCATGAACAGGGCCGGGCTGCCGAACACCAGAACAGCAAGCAGGAGCAAGCCGCTCACGTAGCGCTCGCTGGACAGCCGCCAAACACCCAAAGCCCCGGCGGCGCACAACAACAATGCTACCCCAACAGCGAGCCAGGGATTTCCTGTGACGGTATTGCAGCTAAGGCGGCTGTCGATCAGTCCAGAGACGCGCACGAAGAAGCTGCGCTGATTTACTGGCAGTTTGGAATGGGCGTAGGGACCCTCGTTGCAGCCATCGCCGCCGCTATCTGGGCTTGGCGTGCGGCGCACCACAACAAGCGGAGCGCCGATGAGGCGGAAGCCAGTCGCCACGCCTTCATAAAAAGCGAGCGAGCCCGACTTCGCGTCTTTCCGCCCGGTCGGATTGGCTTTCGGGATAACACGGACGGCACCGGGTCTCGCGCAGCCCAGCTCGAAGTCGATAACATCGGCCGAGCGCACGCCACCGTAACCGAAGTTCGGTGGTTGGGCGCCGACGCCGCGAAATGGCCGGACGACTTCGGCGCACGTTGCCAAAACCAAGCCTTTCGCGAAACCATTTCGCACGGCGCGCATCAGATCGGAGTGTTGGATTTCGATGAATGCGTCGCGAGCAAATATGTTGTGGGCTGCACTGTTTACGACACGTTGCTGCGCCGTGGTTGCATAACGCACTTTGCTTGGCGTGTCGGAAGTGAAGACGACCAAGGCGACATTATCAGCATCAGCGTTTACGTCACCGCAGCCGACGACGCTTGGCCCCGCGACACCTAGCGCCAGCGCATCGAAGCCAAAGACACCGCATACGATGGTAACCGCCACTGCCAAGCTACGCATTGGCCGCGCTTTTGGTGCGTTTGCTACATAATACCCGACATTTGTCAGCCTTCGCTGACGGAAGCCTTGACGATCTTGCCCGGTTCGCGCGGGGGTTCGCCCTTGGGCAGCGCGTCGACGTGTTCCATGCCTTCGACCACCTGGCCCCACACGGTGTACTGCCGATCAAGGAATCCGGCATCGTCAAAGCAGATGAAGAACTGGCTGTTGGCCGAATTCGGCGCGCTGGTGCGGGCCATCGAGCAGACGCCGCGCACGTGCGGCTCGGCGTTGAATTCGGCCTTGAGGTCGGGTTTGGACGATCCGCCCATGCCGGTGCCGTTGGGGCAACCGCCTTGCGCCATGAAGCCCGGGATCACGCGGTGGAACTTCACCCCGTCATAGAATCCTTCGCCGGTCAGTTCCTTGATCCGCTCGACATGGCCGGGCGCAAGGTCCGGGCGCAGCTTGATCTTAACGTCGCCGGCATCGAGGGTAAGGGTCAGATATTCGTCGGCCATGGGGCGCTCTCCTGCAATTTGCCGCTCATATAGAGTGATGGGGCATAAAGTCACGCCCCCGGCGCAACCGCTGTTGCAATTGCGAAACAGCCGAATAGACCGGGGGCATGGCTCCGGACGATTATACCGACATGCTGGCACAGGATGCCGGTTCCGCTGGTGCGGATAACGTTGCGGATTCGCACGGGCCCGATTCGCGGGGTGAAACCGAGCGGCGCGGCAACTCCGACCGGCTCGATAAAGAAAACCGGCTCAAGTCCGACTTCGTCCGCAAGGTCCGCGATGCGCTGAACGAGGATGAGCGCGACCGGGTCTATGACCTGGTCGAACCGCTCCACCCGGCCGACATCGCCGACTTGTTCGAACTGCTGAGCGCGGACGAGCGTCCGGCGCTGGCCAGCGCCATCACCGACCTGATGAGCGCGGACGTGATCGCCGAGCTTAACGACTGGGTGCGCGAACAGCTGGTCGAGGACCTGCCCGCCGAAGACCTGGCCGAGATTGCCGAACAGCTGGAGACCGATGACGCGGTCGCGATGCTGCAAGACCTTGACGAGGAAGACCAGCAGGCCGTCCTCGCCGAGCTTGACCCGGAAGACCGCGCGGCGATCGAAAGCGCGCTGTCGTTCCCCGGGGAGTCCGCCGGCCGCCTGATGAGCCGCGACTTCATTGCGGTTCCCGAACACATGACGGTCGGCCAACTGCTCGACTACTTGCGCGAAAACCAGCAGCTTGGCACCGAATTCTGGGAAGTGTTCATCGTCGATACGCGGCACCGCCCGGTCGGCACGTGCGCGCTGTCGTGGATCCTGCGCGCGCCGCGCCATATCGCGCTGACCGACGTGATGATGCGCGACCAGACCCTGATCCCGGTCGCCATGGACCAGGAAGAAGTCGCGCTGCGCTTCCAGAAGTATGCGCTGATCTCGGCTGCGGTGGTCGACGATGCCGGACGGCTGGTCGGCCAGATCACCGTCGATGACGTAGTCCACATCATTCAGGAAGAAGCGGGCGAGGACGCTCTGCTGCTGTCCGGCGCGGGCGACGGCGATATCAACGAGCCGCTGCAGGCCACAATCCGCACGCGGATGTGGTGGCTGTTCATCAACCTTGGCACCGCCGTGCTCGCTTCCAGCGTGGTCGCGTTGTTCGAAAGCACGATCACCCGGCTGGTCACGCTGGCGGTGCTGATGCCGATCGTTACCGGCATGGGCGGCAATGCCGCGACCCAGACGATGACGGTGACGGTGCGCGCATTGGCCACCAACCAGCTGACCAGTTCCAACACCTGGCGCATGATCGTGCGCGAATGGTGGATCGCCACCGCCAATGGCTGGGGTCTGGGCGTGATCATGGCGATAACCTGCCAGGTGATCTACCAGGACTGGTGGCTGAGCCTGGTGCTGCTGCTGGCGATGATCCTCAACAGCCTGAACGCCGGTCTGTCCGGCGTGCTGATCCCGATCAGCCTGAACCGGATGAAGATCGATCCGGCGGTAACCTCGACCGTGTTCGTGACGACGATGACCGATACGTTCGGGTTCTTTTTCTTCCTCGGCCTCGCCGACCTGTTCAAGCTCGGCTGAATGCCGCTCCACATGACCAAGGTGGCCTACGGCGCGCAGTCGCTGGAGGAAGTCCACGGGTGGTTCGCCGAAGGCGGGCGGCGCGGCGGCGAGGAAATCGTCCGGCTGACCACGCGGTATCTACCCAAGCGCCACGCTGAAATGATCGGCGGGTCGCTGTACTGGATCCTCAAGCATCAACTGGTCGCGCGTTCGGAAATCCTTGGCTTCGAGGAAGCGGAAGGCGGGCGGACGCATATCGTCATTTCCGGGCGGCTGATCGACGTTCTGCCCAAACCCAAGCGGGCGCATCAGGGCTGGCGCTATCTCGGCGACACGGATGCCCCACCGGATCTGGCCGCCGGCGAGGACGGGGAAATCATGCCGGGCCATCTCGCCAGCGAACTCGCCAAACTCGGTCTGGCCTGACCAGTTGCGGCAGCGGCCTTGACGGGCCTATGTCGGAGACATGACCGATGCGGCCCCCGCCCTGAAGATCAAGCTGCAGATCTATTGCGACGGAGAAATTGCCATGGGTCCGGGCAAGGCCGACCTGCTCGAAGCGATCCGTTGCGACGGTTCGATTTCCGCCGCCGGTCGCACGCTGGGGATGAGCTACCGCCGCGCGTGGCTGCTGGTCGATACGATGAACCGCTGCTGGGCGCAGCCGCTGGTCGCCACTTCACCCGGCGCGGCGCAAGGATCGGGTGCACGGCTCACCCCGTTCGGCGAAACTGTGCTCGCCCGTTATCGCGCCTTGCAGGAAGGCGCGAGGGAGGCCGCGACCAGCGCCGATTGGACCGCCTTGCAACCCCGGCTGCGCGACGTCCCGCTGATCCACCAGCGCGGCGGCTGACGCCCGCGCCCGGATGCGGGGCCTCAGTGCCCCATCTCGACCTTGACCGGCCCTTCCGGCCTGGGCGCAAACCACACGACCGCCGCCGCGAAGAACAGGACTACCGCCGCCACATAAAACGTGTGGGTAACCGCCACCGTCGTCGCCTCCTTGTCGACAAGATTGCCGATCATCGCGCGCGCCTGTTCGGTGCCGAACCCGGCATTGCGCAGCGCCGCCATAGTCCCGTCGGGCTGCAGCGATCCGGCGATCTCGCTGTGCGCAACGCGCTGCGCATTGCCCGACATCGTCAATACGATCGACGTCGATATCGCGATGGAGATCGTCCGGATAAAGTTCTGCAACCCCGCTGCCGAGGCGGTCTCCTCGGGCCGGACCGAGCTTAGCGACAGCGTGGTCAGCGGGATCATGAAGAACGCCATGCCGAAGCCCTGCATCAGCTGCGGCATGGACAGCGTCCAGAAATCGGCCTCGCTGTTCCATTGCGCGCGGACCAGCGACATCATTCCCAGCCAGCCCACCGCGAGCGAGATCATCAGCCGCGAATCGACCTTGCCGACCATCCGCGCCGCGATCGGTGCCATCGTCAGCGCCGCCATCGCGGTAAACGCGGTGGTCAGCCCGGCATAGGTAGCGGTATACCCCATCGAGCTTTGCAGCCACTGCGGGATGACCACGATCGAGGCGAAATAGGCGCCGAACGCCAGCGCCAGCGTGGCGACGGTGGAGGTAAAGCCCCGGTGGCGGAATATCCTGAGGTCCACGATCGGGTGTTTCTCGGTCAGCTCCCAGATCACGAAAGCGCAGAAACCCACGACAGAGCAGACAGTCAAGGCAACGATCTTCCAGTCGGCAAACCAGTCATGATCGCGGCCGATATCCAGCACGATCTGCAGGCAGCCGATCCAGAACACCAGCAGCACCAGCCCCATCTTGTCGATCGGCAGCTTGACCGTCGGCGTTTCCACTTCGGCCAACAGCAGTCCCCCGGCGATGGTGCAGGCAATCGCGATCGGCACGTTGATCAGGAAGATCCAGTGCCAGCTGAAATTGTCGGAAATGTATCCGCCAAGGATCGGGCCGAACGCGGGGCCAAGCAGTGTGGTCATCGCCCAACCCGCCATCGCGATGTTGCGCCGCTCGGGCGGGAACACGGTCATCATCAGGGTCTGCGACATCGGCATGATCGGTGCGCCCATCACCCCCTGCCCGATCCGGCAGGCGACCAGCAGGCCCAGTGTCGGGGCCAGCCCGCAGAGCAGCGAAAACAGTCCGAACCCGAGCATCGCAAAGACAAACATCCGCACGACGCCGAACCGGCCCGCCAACCACCCGGTCAGCGGCACGCAAATTGCCTCGGCCACGGCGTAGGACGTGATAATCCAGGTGCCCTGGTCGAGCGAGATCCCAAGGTTTCCGGCGATATGCGGGACCGAGACGTTGGCGATGGTGATGTCGAGCACCACCATGAAGTTGCTGAGCGCCAAGATCAGCCCGGCGGCCAGCTGCTTGCCATTGGACAAGTACGGGGCCTTGAACGCCGGCGCCTGTCCGGCAGTGGCGGCTTCGGCCATCGCTTGCGCCCCCTACTTGGCCGCGAGGTCGATTTCGACCTCGGTCGACAGGCCCACCCGCAACGGATGTGCCGCCAGCTCCCTGGGATCAAGCTCGATCCGCACCGGCAGGCGCTGGACCACCTTGATCCAGTTGCCGGTGGCGTTCTGGGCCGGGATCAGCGCCATCGACGCCCCGGTCCCGCCCGAGATGCCGGCAACCCGGCCATGATAGACCACGTCGGAGCCATAGATATCCGCGATGACCGTAGCCGGCATGCCGATCGTAACGCCGCGCAGCTGGCGTTCCTTGAAATTGGCATCGACGTAAAGCTGGTTCACCGGAACAATCGTCATGATCTGGTTGCCCTGCGCCACGCGCTGGCCAAGCTGGACCTGGCGGTGCGTGACCACCCCGGCGACCGGCGCGCGGATCACGGTGCGCTCCACGTCCAGCCGGGCGGCATCGACTTTGGCCTTGCCGGCCAGAACAGCGGGATCGGTATCGACACTCGATCCGCTGACCAGTGCTTCGTTGGCGGAAAACTGCCCTTCCGCGGCGCGCTGGCCGGACTGGGCCTGATCGACCACTGCGCGGGCCTGCATCACCGCAGCCTGCGCGACGGCATAAGCGCGGTGGGCGATCGTCAGTTCCTCACCCGAAACCGCGCCGCTGCCGGCCAGGGCCTGGCGGCGCTGGAGATCGACTTGCGCCTTGTAGAAGTCCGCCTCGGCGATGATCAGCTGCGCCCGGGCCCGCGCGATGTCTGCGCCGCCAGCCGAAACTTGCGCCGACAATGCTCCGCTGGTCGCCTTGGCCTGCACGAAACGACGGCGGGCGGCGGCAAGGTCGGCCTCGGCCTGTGCCAGCGCAATGCGGGCATTGGTGGGATCGAGCACCACCAGCACATCGCCCTGCTTGACCGTCTGGGTATCCTTGACTCGCACCTCGATCGCCTGGCCCGAAATCAGCGGCGTCACCTGCGCCATTTCGGCGTTCACATAGGCATTGTCGGTGCTGACGTAATTGCGCCCGACGATGAAGTACCACAGCCCCCAGCCGATCGCGCCCACGGCGACGATAATCGCCAGCCGGACGAACCATTTCCGACGGGTCGCCGAACGCGCCTTGCGATCTGCGGTGACATCGGCGCCCACCTCGGGCGTGGATTGGGGAGCGGCGTCAGCCATGCGGGGTATCCTTCGGGTTCACAGCTTGCGGAGCGGCAAAACCCCCGCCAAGCGCCCTGACCAGGGCAAGATCGGAATTGCGGACTGCGGCTTCGCCGGCGCCTGCTGCCAGACGGGCCTGCAGCAGCCTGTCCCCCACCTGGAGGACATCGAGAAAGGTCGACAGGCCGCCCTTATAGCGGGCCTCCGCCATTTCGAAGGCGTCCTGCGATCCCGCCAGCGCGGCGCGCGCATCGGCCAGCCGCTGAGTGGCCATCCGCGCCGAAGTCACCGCGTCGGCGGTTTCGCGATAGGCGCCCAGCACGGTGCCGTCATAGCTGGCGACCGCCGCATCGTAATCGGCGCGGGCCCCGCGATAGCGGCCCTGCAGCTCGCCGCCATGGAAGATCGGCAGGCTGACCGCCGGGCCGACCTGCCCGAAGCTGGAATTCTTGTTGAACAGGGTTTCCAGCCCAAGCGACTGGAACCCGACCAGCGCGGACAGACGGATCGCCGGATAGAAGTCAGCCCGGGCAACCTTAATCCGGCTGCCTGCCACCTCGACCCGTTCGCGCGCGGCGGCGATATCCGGGCGGCGGCCGACCAGATCGGTGGTCACCCTTTCGGGCAGGCCACGCGCAGCGGCGGCCCGCAGCGCCGGACGTGCAATCGCCAGCCCCCGGTCCGGCCCTGCGCCAACCAGCGCGGCCAACTGGTTGCGCCGCAGCGCCAGCGTTTCCTCGGCCTGGCTAAGCGCAGCGCGGGCGTTGGCCGCCTCGGCCGACGAGGTCGAGACGCTGCCGCGCGTTTCCAGACCGTTGGCCTGCCGCTGGGCCAGCAATTTGCGCGAGGCAGCGGCCGCTTCAAGTTGCCGGGCGCGAATGTCCCGCACGGCATGAAGCAGATCGAGATCGATATAGGCCGACGCAATCCCGACCGCGAGCATCAGCCGCGCCTGCCGCGCATCGATCGCGGCGGCCCGCACTTCGGATGTCGCCGCCGCCAGTGCAGCGCGATTGCGGCCCCACACGTCCAAGTCGAAGCCAAGGTTCGCGGCAACCTGCCCGCCATCGTTCCACCCGCGCGGCAGGAAGGCCTGGAACGCCTCGGGATAGCCCATGTTGAGGCTTTGCTTCTGTTCCTGCACCTGCCCGGTCACATCGACCCGCGGCAGCGTGGCCGCGCCGGCCTGCTGGGCCAGCGCCCCAGCGTTGCGAAACCGCGCTTCGGCGGCGACCGCATCAGGCGAATTGCGCAGGCCTTCGGCGATCAACTGGTCAAGCTGGGGATCGCCATAAGCTTCCCACCACCCCTCGCCCGGCCAAGCCTCGGCGGGACTGGCAGCAAGACTGCGCTCTGCCGCGATCCTGTCAGCGGCCAGCGGTTCCGGCTTGGGGCCAAGGTGCGGAATCGCCGCGCAGCCCGCCAGCAATAGCAGTGCAAGCGGCGCGTAACGCCGCGCGAACCGGGGGAGACGACGGGATCTGAAAGTGGCTGGCGTCATAAAACCGTACTATAGAGTATGGGAAATAATGTGCGGCGCAGCGCCGCGGTTGTCATCCGTAAAATCGTACCCTAAAGTACGGTTATGGAAAATGGTTCTGCATGCGATGCCGGAAGTTGCGTACCGCCGAGCCGGCGCGAAGCGCGGCGCGAAACGCGGCGCGACACGATTCTGGAAGTGGCTGGCCGAACTTTTCTCGAACACGGCTATGCCGGCACCACCATGTCGGGGATTGCGGCCAAGCTAGGCGGGTCCAAGGGCACGCTGTGGAACTACTACCCATCGAAGGAAGTGCTGTTCGGCGCGGTGCTGGACCGGGCAACCGCGGCGTTCCGCGAACAGCTGACCCTGACGCTCAGCCCGGACGATCCGATTGAAACCGCGCTGACCAAGTTCTGCACCAAGTTCCTCGGCAAGCTGACCATGCCCGAATCGCTGGCGCTTCACCGCTTGGTGGTGGGCGAAGCGGCACGCTTCCCCGAGATGGGCCGGATCTTCTACGAGCGCGCGCCGTGGAAAACCCAGGAACTGCTGGCCTGCTATCTCGAACAGGCGGCGGAGAAAGGGCTGATCCGCTGCGACGATCCGTTCGCTGCAGCCCAGTACCTGACCTCGCTGTGCACCGCCCGCGCGCAGCAACAGTTGCTGACCAGGGTGATCGATACGATTCCGCCCGACCGGATCAGGGAAGAAGTTGCGGACGCCGTAGCGGTGTTCCTGCGCGCCTTCAGGCCCTGATAGCCAGCCCAGCCCTGAGCGTCAGTCGCGCTCACCGACCCGGACGGTGAGCGGCGCCAGCGCCAGTGCCCGCCGTAGTGCGTCGAGCCGGGTGGCCCGGAATGCGGCCGAAACCGGCGCTTGCGGGGCAACCAGATCGAACCCGTGGAACGCACCCGGCACTGCCGCCAGTTGCGCCGGCACTCCGGCCACGTTGAGGCGCTGGGCGTAATCCGCATTCTCGTTGAACAACAGGTCGAGCGCGCCGGCGCCGATGAACGCCGGCGGCAAGCCGGCCAGTTCCGTGCACCGCGCCGGGACTGCAGCGGCGGGCACCCCCTTGCCGGCCGGCGCCATGCCGAGGAAGCATTCCCAGCCGAACCGGTTCGCCTCCGGCGTCCAGATCACCCGGCCGACGTGCGGCACGAACTTGCGGGTGACGGTGCGATCATCCAGCATCGGGTACGTCAGGCACTGGAACACCAGCGGCACCTCACCCCGGTCGCGCGCCATGATCGCGAGCAGCGCGGCATGGCCGCCGCCCGCGCCTTCGCCCATCACCGCGATCCGGTCTGGATGGGCGCCCAGTTCGAAGGCGTGGTCGTGCAGCCATTTCAAGGCGGCGTAGGTATCCTCGCACGAGCCGGTCCAGCGGATTTCCGGGGCAAGGCGGTAATCGACGCTGACCGCCACGCAATCGAGCGCGACGCAGATTTCCTGCAATTCGGCCAGTCCCAGCGCCGCCGATCCGGCGACGAACCCGCCGCCGTGGGTGTGGAGGATCGCCGGGCGCAGCGCATCAGCCCGGGCGTTGACCACCACGATGGCCACGTCCGGCTGGCCGGTGGCGCCCGGAATGGTGCGCTGCATCGTCGGCACATCGGGCCTGAGCTTCGGCAGCCGCGCGGTCATCGCGCTGCGCATCGCGCCCAGCGTGGTGCGCGTGGGTATCACGTAAGTGGAGCCATGGAGCAGGTTCGCCGCCGCCACGCGCAAGTCCGGATGGACCAGCCGCAGAAACGCCTCGTCGGGGGTGATGGCCGGTCGGGCGGTGCCAACGGGCGGCGGCCCGGCGAAGCTTGCGGCGAACGGCGCGGCGGCAGCGGCCAGCGCGCCCAGCTTCAGCAGATTGCGGCGAACGATCACCTGCGCGGGACTCCGGCCGGGCCTGAATGTCCGGCGAGACCCCTCGCTAAGGCAGGATCAGTGCCCGGTCCAGACCGCCGGGCGGCGTTCCATGAACGAGGCGATGCCTTCGGCCTTATCCGCCGTGCCGAACAGCGCCGAGAACGCCTGCCGTTCCGCCGCAAGGTGCGCGGTGTGCGGCAGGTCGAACGCGGCGTTGACCAGCGCCTTGCCCTGGCGGAGTGCCAGCGGGGCGCGGGCCGCGACGGCCAGCGCCAGTTCGTCGGCGCGGGCCAGCGCCGAACCATCGGCGACGACTTCGATCACCAGGCCAAGGCGCAGCGCGGTCGCGGCGTCGATCGGCTGGCCGAGCAGGACCATCTGCATCGCCGCCATCCGCCCGACCACGCGCGGCAGGGTGGCGGTGCCGCCCGCGCCGGGGATGATGCCGAGGTTGGTTTCGGGCTGGCCGAACCTGGCTCCTTCGCCCGCGACTGCAAGGTCGCAGCACATCAGCAGTTCGTTGCCGGCGCCAAGGCACCAGCCTTCGATCGCGGCGATCAGCGGCTTGGGGAACGCGCGGATGCGGCCCCAGATGCCCGGGCGCGGATCGGCCAGCGCCCCGGCGACATCCTTGGTCGCCAGTTCATTGATGTCGGCCCCGGCGGCAAACACCTTGTCGCCCCCGGTGATGACCGCGCAGCGCACGCCGTCATCATCGCGCGCGGCGTCAAGCGCATCGGCGATCAGCGCGAGCAGGGGCGTCGCCAGCGCATTGCGCTTTTCCGGGTTGTTCAGGGTCAGGCGCAGCACGCCGTCGTCGCCCCGGGCGACGAGCAGCAGCGGAGTGGTTTCGGTGGTCACAGCTGGGCGCTCCAGTATTCGGATGGGTGATACATCGGCTGGCCGGTCGCGGCGGTAATGGCGGTCAGCGTGGCGGCGAGCGCGGCGGCGCCGACCTTTTCGCTCCACGCGAACGGCCCGAACGGGTAGTTCGCGCCAAACCGCAGCGCGCTGTCGATCCCGGCCCGGTCGCTGACCTGTTCGTGGACCGCATCGCCCGCCGCATTGGCGATCTGGGCCAGCGTGCGGGTGACGATCAGGCCGGGCCGGTCGGCCAGACGGAACGGCTGGAGGCCCCATGCGGCGAGCAGCCCGGCGGCGAGCGCAGCGGCGCCCTCGTCCGACGCGGCGAACCCGGCGGCGGTGGCATTTGCGCCATCGAACCAGTCGAGCAGGGCAACCGGCTGGCCCGCCTCGGCCGCTTCGGCCCGGGCGGTGCGGCCGCGCGTGAAGCGCACGATCACGCCGCTGATTTCAATGGGGGCGAGCGCCGGTGACGGGGCTTCGGGCCGGGCCGGAGCGTTGGCCAGCGGTTCGGCCTCCACCGGCGCGGGCGCGGTCGGCCCCTGCCCGGCGGCATAGTCATAAACCCCGCGCCCGGTCTTGCGGCCGAGCCACCCGGCATCGACCAGCGCGGCCTGACCAAGCTGGGGCACGAAGCGGGTCTGGCCAAAGTAGGATTGCCACACCGAACTGGCGACGGCGAAGTTCACGTCCTGCCCGATCAGATCGGTCAGTTCGAGCGGCCCCATGCGGAAACCGGCGGCGGCCTTGAACAGGTGATCGATCACTTCCGCCGCTACCCCTTCCTGCCGGGCGCGGAACGCTTCACCATAGAACGGGCGGGCGACGCGGTTGACGATGAACCCGGGCACGTCCGCCACCGGCACGGCCACCTTGCCCCATGCCTTGGCGATCCCGGCAATGCGCGCGCCCAGTTCCGGCGGCGTCGCCGGGCCGGAGATCACCTCGACCAGTTTCATCGCGGTGGCCGGATTGAAGAAGTGCATGCCAAGGAAGCGTTCGGGATGCTTCAGCCCCTTGGCGAGGCGGCCGATCGGTAGCGACGAGGTGTTGCTGGCGATCACCGCATCGGGCCGGAGCACTTCTTCCAGCTGGGCAAACAGGCCCTGCTTGACGTCGAACTGCTCGATGATCGCCTCGATCACGAGGTCGCACCCCGCAAGGTCGGCCACGGCGCCGGTCCAGCTCAGGCTGGCGCGGACGGCATCGGCCCCGTCCTGCGTCAACCGGCCGCGTTCGACCGATTTCGCCAGATCCTTGCCGATTCCAGCCTCGCTTTTGTCGCGCGAGGGTTCAAAGGTGTCGTAAACGACCACCGTGCAACCGGCCTGCGCCGCAACCTGAGCAATGCCGCTGCCCATCGCGCCCGCGCCGCACACGCCCACTTTGAGGGTTTTGGCCATGCTATCGTTACTCCACGTATAATGCAGTCATCCCGGACGTTACCGCCGCAAGGTCACCAGCCGGGTGCCGTATTCCGCCAGTTCGCCGGTCAAAGCGCCATGGGAATCGACCGTGCCGTCCACCGGGGCGGCGATCTCGCTGGTCTCGTCCAGCACGCGCAGGGTGGCGACGGTCTGGCCAGCTTGCACCACGGCGCCCACCGCAGCCAGCGACACGACCGTGGCGACATGCGGCGCAGTCACCTCGACCGCCAGCAGAACCGCAACGGGCGCCGGAGCGGCGACCGCCGCGACTGCCGCTGCCACGGGGGCAGGCAACAGCGGATCGATCCTGCCGTCGCCGCGTGTCAGGAAAATCTCGCAATCAGCGCTGCTGACGTGGATCGTGCCCCAGCCCTGATCGATCATCGTGACCGACAGGGCGCGGGCGTTGTCGATTGCCAGCCGCGCGTTTTCGTCGAGCGTGATCATGCCGCGAGCTCCTTTCGCGCCGGCAGCAGGACCTGTTCCAGCCAGCGGGTGTGGATGCGATTGGCCCGGAAATCGGGGTGGTTGATGATCTCGCGGTGCAGCCCGATGGTGGTGGCGATACCTTCGACGTGGAACTCGGCCAGCGCGGCGTCAAGCTTGTCGATCGCCGCGTCGCGGGTTGCGGCGTGGACGATCAGCTTGCCGATCATCGAATCGTAGAACGGCGGGATCATCGCGCCTTCGGACATGTGGCTGTCGAGCCGGATCCCCTCGCCCGATGGCGGCGACCAGCGGGTGATCCGCCCCGGCGAGGGCATGAAATCGCGCGCGGTATCCTCGGCGTTGATCCGGCACTCGATCGCGTGGCCGGACAGCCTGACCTGGTCCTGCGTCAGCTTCAGCCCCGCCCCGCCGGCGATGCGCAGCTGTTCCTGCACCAGATCGAAGCCCGCGATCATCTCGCTGACGGGGTGTTCCACCTGGATCCGCGCGTTGACTTCGATGAAGTAGAATTCCTGCCGCTTGACGTCGAACAGGAACTCGCACGTCCCGGCATTGCGGTAGTTGACCGAGGCAGCAAGGGCCACGGCGCTGGCGTGCAACTGCTTGCGCAAGTGATCGGGCATCGCCGCGCAGGGCGCTTCCTCGATCAGCTTCTGGTAGCGGCGCTGGACCGAACAATCGCGTTCGCCGAAGTGAATGACGTTGCCCTTGCCGTCGCCCATCAGCTGGACTTCGACGTGGCGCGCCTGGGGCACGAAGCGTTCCATGAACAGCGTACCGTCGCCAAACGCGGCAACGGCTTCGGCCGAGGCGCGGTGGAACCCGGCCTCCGCATCGTCGCCGTTGTGCGCGATGACCATGCCGCGCCCGCCGCCGCCAGCCGCCGCCTTGAGCAGGACCGGATAGCCAAGCCTGTCGCCTTCGCGCCGCGCATCGGCCGCGGTGGCAACCCCGTCGCACCCGGGGACCAGCGGCACGCCCGCCGCGCGGGCCATGCCGCGCGCCCGGATCTTGTCACCGAGCGAATCGATCACGTCCGGCTCGGGGCCGACGAAGGCGATCCCGTTCTGCGCGCAGAGCGTCGGCAGGATCGCGCGTTCGGACAGGAAGCCATAGCCGGGGTGCAGGCCATCGCATCCGGTCTCGCGCGCGGCGTGGACCACAAGGCGCGGATCGAGGTACGACTTCGCGGCCGAGGCCGGGCCGAGTACCACCGAACGATCGGCCAGCCGCGCGGCGGCCGAATCCTTGTCGGCCTCGGACACCGCGACGACCGTTTCGATGTTGAGCGCCTGCGCCGCGCGAACGATGCGCAGTGCGATTTCGCCCCGGTTGGCGACGAACAGCCGGCGGAGCGCCATCAGAGCGCCACCATCGCGTACAGCGGCTGGCCCGCTTCGACCATCGCGCCATCTTCCGCCAGGATCGCGTGGATGCGGCCGGCCTGTTCGGCGCGGACCGAGGTGACCAGCTTCATCACCTCGATCAGGCAGAGTTCGTCGCCCACGGCCACGGCGCCGCCGATTTCAACGTAGGGCGCGGAACCCGGCTTGGGCGCGCGGTAGAACGTGCCGAGGTTTGGCGCGGTGATGACCACCGCGTTCGCCGGAAGGTCGCCCACGGCGGTAACCGGGGCGGCGCCTGTGGCCGTAGCTGCGGCGGCGCCTGTCGCTGCCCCGGCTGCCGCCGCAGCTACGGCCACAGGCGCCGCAGCGGTTACCGCCGTGGGCGACCTTCCGGCGAACGCGGTGGTCATCACCGCGCCAAACCTCGGCACGTTCTACCGCGC
>JANLUV010000522.1:0-4456 GCA_031363685.1 Alphaproteobacteria bacterium
CCAGCGGACGATGGTCGGGCCGTTCATCTTCATCGACCAGTTCGGCCCGGCGCGGCCGGACATCGGACCGGCGATGGACGTCCGGCCGCATCCGCATATCAACCGCGCGACCGTCACGTGGCTGTTTGAACGCGCGATCGACCACCGCGACAGCATCGGATCGTTCGCGACGATCCGGCCCGGCCGGGTAAACCTGATGACCACCGGGCGCGGGAAGACTGGACCGCCGGGCGGTTTGCGAAGGTGCCGGGCGACGACCACGAGTTCATCCCCATTCCGGCCGCGACGACGCCCGTCAGCTATCCCTGACATTTCCAGCCCTGAAACCACGCGCGGCCCCTCACGGCTTTTGTTCCGCCATTTCCTTGCCCTTTTGGCCGCACGCCCCTAAGTGCGCGGACCATGTCTGCCCAGCTGAAACCCCTGACTTTCGCGGTGCCCAAGGGGCGCATCCTTGACGAGGCGCTGCCGCTGATGGCGCGCGCCGGGGTGGTGCCCGCTGCGGAATTCCACGACCAGAAGTCGCGCGCGCTGTCGTTCGCCTGCGTTGGTCAGGATTCCGGGGCAAGCGACATGCGCCTGATCCGCGTCCGCGCGTTCGACGTGGCGACATTCGTCGCGCACGGCGCGGCGCAGGCCGGGATCGTGGGATCGGACGTGGTCGAGGAATTCGCCTATGCGGACCTCTATGCGCCGGTCGACCTTGACATCGGGCATTGCCGACTGTCGGTCGCCGAGCCGGCCGGGCTGGAAGGATCTGGCGGCGTCAGCCACCTGCGCGTGGCGAGCAAGTACCCGAACCTGACGCGGCAGCACTTTGAAAGCCTGGGCATTCAGGCCGAAGTGGTGAAGCTGAACGGCGCGATGGAACTGGCCCCCGGGCTGGGTCTGGCCAGCCGGATCGTCGACCTGGTGTCCACCGGCCGCACGCTGAAAGACAACGGACTGGTGGAATCGAGCATCATTCTGCAGGTTTCGGCGCGGCTGATCGTCAACCGGGCGGCGCTGAAGACTGACGAGCGCGTGGCCGCGCTGGTCGAGCGGTTTCGGGCACTGGTTGCCCGGCAGGCCGCCGCCTGATGCTGCGGCTCAGCACCCGCGATCCCGGCTTTGACAAGGCGTTCCGCCGGCTGGTGCGCGAACGGCGCGAGACCGACGAGGACGTGGCGCGCGATGTCGAACTGATCCTGAAGGACGTGCGCAACCGGGGCGACGCGGCGCTGGCCGAGCTGACCCTGAAGTTCGACGGCCACACGCTGGCGACCGACGAGGACTGGCGGATCGGCCCTGATGCCTGCCGCGAGGCGTTCGACGCGCTGAAGCCGGACTTGCGCGCGGCGCTGGAACTGGCCGCACAGCGCATCCGCGCCTATCACGAAGCGCAAAAGCCGACCGACCGCGACTATACTGACGAGATCGGCGTACGGCTCGGCGCGGTGTGGCGGCCGGTCGATGCGGCCGGGCTGTACGTGCCGGGCGGACGCGCGGCCTATCCCTCATCGCTGCTGATGAACGCACTGCCAGCCAAGGTTGCCGGGGTGGAGCGGCTGGTGGTGGTAACGCCGACGCCCAAGGGGAAGATCAACGCGCTGGTGCTGGCTGCCGCGCATCTGGCGGGCGTGGACGAGATCTGGCGCATCGGCGGAGCGCATGCGGTGGCCGCGCTGGCCTATGGCACGCAGCGGATCGCCCCGGTGGACGTGATCACCGGCCCCGGCAACGCGTGGGTGGCCGAGGCCAAGCGCCAGCTGTTCGGCGTGGTCGGCATCGACATGGTGGCCGGGCCGAGCGAGATTCTGGTCATCGCCGATGGCAAGAACCAGCCCGAATGGATCGCCGCCGACCTGCTCAGCCAGGCCGAGCACGATCCGGCCGCCCAAGCCATCCTGATCACCGATGACCCGGTGTTTGCCGACAACGTCGCCGATCAGGTCGGGGTTGAACTGGCGCTGCTGCCGACCGCGCGGGTGGCGAGCGAGAGCTGGAACACCAACGGCGTGATCATCGAGGTGGCGAGCCTTGACGAAGCCCCGGCGCTTGCCAACGCGCTGGCGGCCGAGCATGTCGAGATCGCGGTGGACGAGCCGGAAGCGCTGTTCCGGGCGATCCGTCATGCGGGATCGATTTTCCTTGGCCGCCACACGCCGGAAGCTATCGGCGACTATATCGCCGGGCCGAACCACGTGCTGCCGACCGGCCGCCGGGCGCGGTTTGCCTCTGGCCTGTCGGTGCTGGATTTCATGAAGCGCACCAGCTTCATCGAGATGGGGCCAGACGCGCTCCACGCGATCGGCGAAGCCGCGATCGCGCTGGCCGAAGCCGAGGGGCTGCCCGCCCATGCCCGTTCCGTTGCCGTGAGGCTTGGCCAATGACTTCCCCCAAATTGAACCAGGCGCAGGCGCGTGCCGCCGCCCGCCTTGCCGCCGTGCAGGCGCTGTACCAGCACGAAATGGAAGCGCCGCCGCTGGCCAGACTGCTCGACGAATTCCACCAGCACCGGCTGGGCGCCGAGATCGAGGATGAGCAGTACAACGCCGCCGAAGTCGCGTTTTTCGACGACATCGTCCAGGGCGTGATCGCCCGCCGGGACGAGATCGACGGCCTGCTGTCGGGCAAGCTGGCCGAGGGCTGGAAGATCGAACGGCTGGACCGCACGATGCTCCAGATCCTGCGCGCCGGGGTGTACGAACTGATCGCCCGGCCGGATGTGGCCACCGGCACCGTGATCGGCGAATACCTGGATGTCGCGCATGCGTTTTTCGACGCGCGCGAGGCCAAGTTCGCCAACGGCGTGCTGGACGCGATCGCCAAGGGCGCGCGCTGAGCCCGCTGCGATGAGCGGCGAACTTGCCCTCATCGCGGCCCTGCGCGCCATCGCGACGCATCCCGCTGCGCGCAACTTGAACGATGATGCCGCAGTGCTGGAGTTTGGCGGCGAGGCGCTGGTCCTGACGCATGACATGATGATCGCGGGGGTCCACTTCCTGCCGGAGCAGGACCCGGCCGACGTGGCGTGGAAGCTGGTGGCGACCAATATTTCCGACCTCGCGGCCAAGGGCGCCGAGCCGGTCGGTGTGTTGCTGGGCTATCAGCTCGGCGCGGATGATGCGCGGTTTGTCAGCGGTTTGCGTGACGCGCTGGCGCATTATGGCGCGCCGTTGCTCGGCGGGGATACGGTGGGCGGGGCGGGACCTCAAGCCATCGGATTGACCGCCATCGGGCGGGCGACGTTCCGGCCGGTGCCCTCGCGCGGGGGTGCGCGCGCGGGCGAACGGCTGTGGCTGACCGGAGCGGTCGGCGGGGCCATGCTGGGGCTGGAGGCGCTGCGGGCCGGTTCGGGCGACAGCGCCGCCTATCGCCGCCCGGTCGCGCGGCTGGCCGAGGGGATCGCGCTGGCGCCGCAGGTGACGGCAATGATGGACGTGTCGGACGGACTGCTGCTCGATGCGCGGCGGATGGCGACCGCGAGCAGGGTGTGTTTGGCGATCGACAGCGCGGCGGTGCCGCTGGCCTGTCCCGAATCCCGCCGGGCCGAGGCCTTACGCTGGGGCGATGACTACGAATTGCTGTTCACGCTGCCCGCCGGGATCGCCCCGGCGGTGGCCGCGACCTGCATCGGGACTGCCCTGCCCGGCCCTTCCGGCACGCTGCTGGTGGACGGAATTGCGCCCGCCGACTCGGAATCGCTCGGATTCGAACATCAGTGAACAGATTACTGCGCGATTAATGTTGCGCAGTCACAATGCGCCCGATAGCCCTTCGCCCCAAGTGACCCCGCGGCTACACGCGGTGCGCTTGAGAGATGGATTCCACCAACGGAGGGGCAACTCGTGAATCTAGTCACGATCGCTATTATTCTCGGACTGCTGGCCATAGTTTATGGCATCATCACCAGTCGCCAGGTGCTCGGAAGCCCTGCGGGCAACGAGCGCATGCAGGAAATCGCCGCTGCCATTCAGGAAGGCGCCAACGCCTATCTGAAGCGCCAGTACACCGCCATTGCGATCGTCGGCGTGGTCGTCGCCGCAATCGTCTTCGTCACGCTGGGAGCGGTTTCGGCCATTGGCTTCCTGATCGGCGCGGTGCTGTCGGGCGCGGCGGGCTTCATCGGGATGAACGTCTCGGTGCGCTCGAACGTGCGCACGGCGGCCGCCGCGCAGAAGGGCCTGCAGGAGGGCCTGACGCTGGCGTTCCGCGCCGGGGCGATCACCGGGATGCTGGTGGCGGGCCTCGCGCTCCTCGCCATCGCGGTGTTCTATTATTACCTGATCGAAGTGGCCCATTATACCGTCGGCCAGAATGACCGCACGGTGGTGCAGGCGCTGACCGCGCTGGCGTTCGGCGCTTCGCTGATCTCGATCTTCGCGCGGCTGGGCGGCGGCATCTTCACCAAGGCCGCCGACGTCGGCGCCGACCTGGTCGGCAAGGTCGAGGCCGGAATCCCCGAGGACGACCC
>JANLUV010000075.1:0-3261 GCA_031363685.1 Alphaproteobacteria bacterium
GCCGGCCACGCTGTCGGGCGGCGAACAGCAGCGCGTGGCGTTCGCCCGGGCGGTGATCGGCCGGCCGCAACTGCTGGTCGCGGACGAGCCGACCGGCAACGTCGATCCCGAAATGGCGGTGAAACTGCTGCGCCTGTTCGAGGCACTGAACCGGCTGGGGACCACCGTGGTGGTGGCAACCCACGACGTCCACCTGCTTCGCAAGGTGCCGGAAAGCCTGATCATGCGGCTGGACAAGGGGCGGCTGTCCGACCCGACCGGCGCGCTGCGCTATCCGCCGCGCCGCCCGGCAGGCGCGCCGGCATGAAAAAGCTGTTCGCCCGCAGCCTGGTGGGGATCA
Organism: Alphaproteobacteria bacterium; assembly: GCA_031363685.1. Classification (GTDB taxonomy): domain Bacteria; phylum Pseudomonadota; class Alphaproteobacteria; order Sphingomonadales; family Sphingomonadaceae; genus Novosphingobium. The sequence goes on from JANLUV010000075.1 coordinate 341, forward strand.
ACGTGTTCGGTGGCGGGTTGACCGGGGGCCGTTCGCAGGCCGAACTGGTGTCGCAGGCGCGGCTGTCGGGGCCGATCCCGTGGGTGATCGCGATCATGGTCGCGCTGATGACCATCGCCGGCGCGGGCGGCCTGGCCCTGCGCAACACCGCCAACGCGGCGGCGAGCGAACTGTCCGGCGGCATCACGGTCCAGATCGTCGAAGCGCGGCCCGAGGAGCGGGCGCGGCAGGCGGCGGCGGCGGTGAACCTGTTGCAACAGGTGCGCGGCATCAGCCAGGCCCAGCTGGTCCCGCAGGACGAGGTCGATGCGCTGGTCGAACCCTGGCTGGGCGACGACCTGGCGGAAACTGCGGACGTGCCCGTCCCGGCGCTGATCGATGCGCGGCTGGCCGGCGCCTTGACCCCGCAGCGGCTGGCCCGGCTGCAGGAGGTCTTGCGCGGCGTGGCTCCGGCGGCCCGGGTCGATGCGCAGTCTACTTGGCTGAAACCGGTGTTCGGCGTGATCGCATCGTTGCAGTTGCTGGCGGTGGCGCTGATCGCGCTGCTGTCGCTCGCAACCGTCGCGGCAGTGCTGCTCGCCTCGCGCAGTGCGCTGGGCAGCAATCACGACACGATCGAGATCGTCCACCTGCTCGGCGGGAGCGATGCCCAGATCGCGCGGTTGTTCCAGCGCTCGATCGCGATCGACGCGGCGTGGGGCGGCGCTGCCGGGTTCGCGGCGGCGGCGGCGGTGATCGAGCTGCTCGGACGCAGTTTCGCGGCGCTTCAGGCCGGGATCGTGACCGGCGCGGTGCTGGGCTGGCTGGACTGGGGTCTGCTGGTGCTGGTGCCGGCGGCAGCGGTGATCGTCGCCATGTTCACCGCCCGCGTGACAGTGCTGCGCGCGCTGCGGCGGATGCTATAAGGCCGGGACATGATCCGTCGAACGACCTCCCTGATTCTGCTGGTGTGGATTTTCGGCTTCCTCTGGTTTGCCATCCTTCTGCCGCGCCCCGCCGGTCCGGTGAAGACCGCCGGGGTCGTTGTGCTGACCGGATCGGAAGGCCGGATCGATCGCGGGCTGGAAGTGCTGCAGACCCATCTGGCGCCGCGCATGCTGGTATCGGGCGTCGACCGCGAAGTGCGCCCGCGCGAATTTGCCGTGCAGTACCGCGTCAGCATGGCGTTGCTCGCGTGCTGCGTGACGCTGGGCTACGAATCGGTCGATACCCGGTCGAACGCGCGCGAGGCGTCGCGCTGGATCGCGGCCAATCACATCGGTTCGGTCCGGCTGGTCACGGCCGACTGGCACATGCGCCGCGCCGCGCTGGACCTGGCGCAAGTTGCGCCCGCCGGGCTGACGGTGGTCGAAGATGCGGTGCCGACCCGGCCTTCATTCTACGTGCTGTTCCTCGAATATCACAAGCTGCTGGCCCGGATGATCCAGAGGACCTGGGATGGGTGAAGGACGGGGATGGGTGAAGGACGGGGATGGATGAACGACGCGACATTCGGTGAGGTGGTGCGCAGCCTTGCGTTCTACCTGGTGTTTTACGGGGTTACGTTCGTGCTGGCCTTCCTGGTCAGCGCGCAGGTCATTCTGCCCGGGCGCGGGTTCGTCCATACGATCTTCTTCTGGACCCGGTTTCACCGCTGGTGCGTACGCTGGATTCTGGGCATCAAGGTGCGCATCGAAGGCGCCGCGCCGACCGGTCCGGTGCTGGTCGCGCTCAAGCACGAAAGCTTTTTCGAGGCGATCGATCTGCCCGTGCTGCTGTCGTACCCCGGTGTTTTCGCCAAGATCGAACTGCTGCGGCTGCCGATGTGGGGCCGGGCCGCGCGCCATTACGGATTGATCGGGGTCGAGCGGGATCAGGGCGCCAAGGCGCTGCGCACAATGGTGGCAGGCGCGCGCGTCATCTCTGCCCAGGGTCGGCCGCTGGCGATCTTCCCCGAAGGAACGCGCGTGCCGCATGGCACTTGTCCACAGATGCAAGCTGGCTTTGCCGGGATCTACAAACTGCTGAAGTGCGAAGTGGTGCCGGTGGCGGTCGATAGCGGCAGGTATTACAACCGGCGGTGGAAGCGGCGCGGCACGATCATCCTGCGCATCGGCGAGAAAATCCCCGCTGGCCTCCCGCGCGATGAAATCGAGGCGCGCGTGCATGCCGCGATCAACGTGCTGAACGCGGAACAGGCGGTGTGAGCGACACCTCCCCGCCTGACGACGGCACGGCGGACGAGGGGCATGCCGCCCACCATGCTCCTGACGAGCGGTCGTGGGCCAAAATCATTGGCCCCGGGGTTGTAACCGGCGCGGCCGACGATGATCCCAGCGGGATCGGCACGTATAGCCAGGTCGGCGCGCAGTTCGGCTACAGCCTCGCCTGGACGATGGTGTTCAGCTATCCGCTGCTCGTCTCGATCCAGATGATCTGCGCCCGGATCGGCGCGGTGACCGGGCACGGGATCGCCCACAACTTGCGGCGACATTACCCGCGCCCGGTGTTGATGCTGGCGGTGGTGCTGCTGCTCATTGCCAACACGATCAACCTCGGCGCCGATCTGGGCGCGATGGCGGCGGCGCTCAACCTGCTGGTTCCGCGCTATTGGGGCATTCCGGTGTTTGTCTATGTGGTGGCGTTCGGGGTCGTGGCAGTCGTGCTCGAAGTGTTCCTGAGTTACGCGCGCTATCAAAACATCCTCAAATGGACCGCGCTGTCGCTGCTGGCCTACATCGCCGTGCCGTTCGTCGCGGATATCCGCTTTGCCGACGTGATGCGGGGGGTGCTGGTCCCCAGTTTCGGGTTCGGGCGCGATCAGACGATGGCAGTGGTCGCCTTGCTTGGCACCACGATCAGCCCCTACCTGTTCTTCTGGCAATCGGGCCAGGAGGTGGAAGAACAGCACCGGCAGCACACCCACCCCCTCGGGATCTTCC
>JANLUV010000085.1:0-3428 GCA_031363685.1 Alphaproteobacteria bacterium
TGGCCTGAGCCGATCAGGCAGCAGGAAATAGTCTAGTTTGCCGATGCTCGGCAGCGATTCTTTGCTGGGGTCTTCGGCATAAAGTCGGGCCTCGATGGCGTGACCGTGGATTGAAAGCTGGTCTTGCCGCTTGGGCAGCACCTCCCCCGCAGCCACCCGCAATTGCCACTCGACCAGATCGACCCCGGTGATCTCCTCGGTGACCGGGTGCTCGACCTGCAGGCGGGTGTTCATTTCCATGAACCATATCCGGTCCGCGCGCAGGCCCTCCGAGGCATCGGCGATGAATTCTATGGTGCCCGCGCCGACATAATCGACCGCCTGCGCCGCACGCACCGCAGTGGCGCAGATCGCAGCGCGCGTGGCCTCGTCCATGCCGGGCGCCGGGGCTTCCTCGATCACCTTCTGGTGGCGGCGCTGGAGCGAACAGTCCCGCTCGAACAGGTGGACGACATTGCCCAAGGTGTCGCCGAACACCTGCACCTCGATGTGGCGCGGGCTCAGGATATATTTCTCGATCAGCACGCGGTCATCGCCGAATGAGGCAGCGGCCTCGCGCTGGCAACTGGCGAGCGCACCAGCGAAATCCGCCGAGGCTTCAACCTTGCGCATCCCCTTGCCGCCGCCGCCCGCAACCGCCTTGATCAGCACCGGATAGCCGATTGCGTCGGCCTCTTGCCGAAGCCGCGCGGGTGCCTGATCTTCACCGAGATAGCCGGGCGTAACCGGTCCCCCGGCGGCAATCATCCGCGCCTTGGCCGCATCTTTCAGCCCCATAGCGCGGATTGCAGCGGGCGGCGCACCGACCCAGACCAGCCCGGCCGCCTGCACCGCTTCGGCAAATTCGGCATTCTCGGACAGGAAGCCATAGCCCGGATGGATCGCCTCGGCGCCCGTTGCGGTTGCCGCCGCCAGGATCTTCGCCTGAACGAGATAGCTTTCGCGCGCAGGTGCCGGTCCGATACAAACAGCCGCGTCCGCCTCGCGCACGAACGGCATCGCGGTATCGACGGCCGAGTGGACCGCGATGGTGCGGATCCCCATCGACCGGGTGGTCCGGATGATCCGGCGGGCGATTTCGCCGCGATTGGCGATGAGCAGCGAGCGGATCATCATCACATCCTGAACAGGCCGAACGACGGCCGATCGGCGATCGGCGCGTTCAGCGTGGCGGCCAAGGCCAGCCCCAGCACGTCGCGGGTCTGGACCGGATCGATGATCCCGTCGTCCCACAGCCGCGCGGTCGCGTAATAGGGGTTGCCCTCGTCTTCGTATTTCCGGCGGATCGGCGCCTTGAACGCCTCGGCCTGTTCGGGCGTCCAGCTATCGGCATCGCGGTGGACGGTGGCCAGCACGCTGGCCGCCTGCTCGCCGCCCATCACCGAAATCCGCGCATTGGGCCAGCTGAACAGGAAGCGCGGCTGGTAAGCGCGCCCGCACATCCCGTAATTGCCCGCGCCGAAGCTGCCGCCGATCAGCACCGTGATCTTGGGCACGCTGGCGGTTGCCACCGCCGTTACCAGCTTGGCGCCGTGCTTGGCGATCCCTTCCGCCTCGTACTTGCCGCCGACCATGAAGCCCGAGATGTTTTGCAGGAACAGCAGCGGCACCCGCCGCTGGCACGCCAGTTCGATGAAATGCGCGCCCTTCTGCGCGCTTTCCGAGAACAGCACACCATTGTTGGCGAGGATCGCGACCGGCAGGCCCCAGATATGCGCGAACCCGCAAACCAGCGTGGTGCCGTAAAGCGCCTTGAACTCGTGCAGTTCCGATCCGTCGACGATCCGGGCGATCACCTCGCGCACATCGTAAGGCGCACGCACGTCGGTCGGGACGATGCCATAAAGTTCGGCGGTATCGAATTTCGGCGGGCGCGGAGGCAGCAGGTTGACCGTCGCAGCCTTAGGGGGCGGAAGCGTCCCGACAATATCGCGCACGATCAGCAGGGCGTGTTCGTCATTGTCGGCGATATGATCGACCACGCCCGACTTGCGCCCGTGGGTGTCAGCGCCGCCCAGTTCCTCGGCGCTGATCACCTCGCCCGTCGCCGCCTTGACCAGCGGCGGCCCGGCAAGAAAGATCGTGCCCTGGCCCCGCACGATCACCGTCTCGTCCGACATGGCCGGGACATAGGCGCCGCCCGCCGTGCAACTGCCCATCACGCAGGCGATCTGCGCAATCCCTTCGGCCGACATCTGCGCCTGGTTGTAGAACATGCGCCCGAAATGATCGCGGTCGGGGAACACCTCGGCCTGATGCGGCAGGTTCGCCCCACCGCTGTCGACGAGGTAAATGCACGGCAGCCGGTTCTCGCGCGCGATTTCCTGCGCGCGCAAATGCTTTTTCACCGTCATCGGGAAATAAGCGCCGCCCTTCACGGTCGGATCGTTGGCGAGGACAAGACATTCGCGCCCGCGCACCCGGCCCGCGCCCGCGATTATCCCGGCGCCCGGCGCACCGTTGTCATACATCCCGTTGGCCGCCAGTTGGCCGATTTCCAGAAAGGGCGAACCGGGATCGAGCAGGCGCTGGATACGGTCGCGCGGCAGCAGCTTGCCCCGCGCGACATGCCGCTCGCGGTGTTGCGCCGAGCCGCCGAGCGCGGCAGTGCTTACGCGCGCGCGCAGCGCCTGCGCCAACTGTAAATTGTGCGCAGCATTGTCGCGGAATAGCTCGCCGGCCGGATCGATCAGGGTGGTCAGCGTGCTCATGCCCCGATCAGCTCGCGGCCGATCAGCATGCGGCGGATCTCGTTCGTCCCCGCGCCGATGTCGAGCAGCTTGGCATCGCGCAGGAAGCGTTCGACCGGCCAGTCCTTGGTGTAACCCGCGCCGCCCAGCGCCTGGACCGCCTCCAGCGCGACCTTCACCCCATTCTCGCTGGCCAGCAGGATCGCGCTGGCCGCATCGTAGCGCGTGGTGCGCCCGGCATCGCAGGCCCGGGCCACGGCATAGACATAGGCCCGCGCCGAATTGAGCGCGACATACATGTCGGCGATCTTGGCCTGCATCAGCTGAAAGGTGCCGATTGGTTTGCCGAACTGCCGGCGTTCGCGAACATAGGGCAGCACCACGTCGAGACAGGCCTGCATGATACCGAGCGAGATGCCCGCCAGCACCGTGCGCTCATAATCAAGCCCCGACATCAGGATGGCGACCCCATTGCTGAGCTCGCCCATGAAGTTTTCTTCGGGCACTTCGCAATCAAAGAACACCAGTTCCGCCGTCGGGCTGCCGCGCATGCCCATCTTGTCGATCTTCTGGCCGATAGAGAAACCGGGCATGCCGCGCTCGATCAGGAAGGTGGTGATCCCGCGCGAGCCTTCGCCGGTGCGGGAGTAGACCACCAGCGTATCGGCATCATTCGAATTGGTGATCCAGTACTTGGTCCCGTTGAGGATGTACCGGTCGCCCTGCTTCTAGGCCTTG
>JANLUV010000091.1:0-2891 GCA_031363685.1 Alphaproteobacteria bacterium
CCGTCCGCTCGTTCAAGGCGGTGGTCGAAGGCGAATACGATCACCTGCCCGAGAGCGCGTTCTACATGGTCGGCGGCATCGACGAGGCGGTCGCCAAGGCCAAGAAGCTGGCTGACGAAGCCTGATGAACAATCACCCTCTCCCCACCGGGGAGAGGGTTGGGAGATGGGCCGCCCCACCCGCCAGCGCCCCACTCGCCAACGACTGAGGAAACCGATGCTGCACTTCGAACTCGTCACCCCCGCCCGGCTGGTCCGCAGCGAGGACGTCTACATGGTGGTCGTCCCCGGCAGCGAGGGCGAGTTCGGCGTGCTGGAAGGCCACGCGCCGTTCATGTCGACCGTCCGGGACGGCGTCCTCAAGATCTACAAGACCGAGAACGGCGCGCCGGACGAGATCATCGTCCAGGGCGGCTTTGCCGAAGTTGGCGATAACGGCCTGACCGTGCTGGCCGAACACGTCGAAGGCTGAACCGCCCGACAGGTCGTGAATGAAACAGGGCGGCCCGCACGGCCGCCCTGTTCGTTGTAGCCCCCCTCCCGCTCATCCTGAGCTTGTCGAAGGAGGGAGGGGCCAGGGGGTCTGCAACGACTGCTCCACACTCACCCCTCAATCCTTCGGCGCCGTCTCCACCGGCCGGTAATTCATCCGCTCGGCCTCGCTCCCATCCAGCCGCGACGTTTCGGTCATCAGCAATTGCCCCTCGCGCCACAGCCGGATGCGCTGCGGGCTGTGCGCGACATTGGAAAACTCGATCGAATCCGCCCCGGCCACCGCCAGCGGATAGTCCAGCGCCGGGCCGCCCTTGCGCTGGGCCACCAAACCGATCGATCCGTCGGCCCTGCGAACGATGCGCACCGCCTCCCAGCTTTCCAGATCGGCGCCGAAGCCGGTCCGGCCCAGCCCCAGGATCATCCCCCCGCGCGGGCTGGTCCACACCATGTCGGCCCACCGGGCGCCGTTCTGCATCATCCACGTGCCCGCCAACCACAGCGGCAGCCCCGCATTGGCGCGCGCGGCGTCGGGCAGTTCCGCACCCGGGCGCGGCGGGCCCGGTTCGGCCAGGGCAGCGGGCGCGAACCCAGTCAGCACCAGCGCGATCAGCGTCCGCTTCACCACTCCGTTCCCCTTCATTCGCTCATCACCGGTTCGCGGATCCGCCCCGCCCGCCATAAGTACAGCCCCGCCGCCGCGATCACCGCCATCCCCAGCAGGCTCATCGGCTCAATCCGGTTGCCGAACACGGCCCATCCCAGCACGGTCGCAACCAGCAGTTGCACATACGTCATCGGCGCTACCGTGGCGACGCCAGCCAGCATCGTCCCGCGATAGATCAGCCAATGCGCGGTGCTCGCCGTCAGCGCCACCACCGTACACTTCAGCAACACGATCGGCGGCAGCGCGTGAACCGCAAGCCGCTCCATCCCGCTATGATCGCCGATCACCGCCGCCACGATCAGCAGCGGCGCCGCGATCACGGCGACATAAAATTGCTGCGCCAGCGGCGATGCGGTGCCCGCCGTGGCCCGGTTGCCGATCATCAGCAGGCTCATCCCCGCCGCCGCCAGCAGCGGCAGCAACGCGGTTGCACCCAGCGCCAGGAAATTGGGCCGCAGCACGATCAGCACCCCCGCGAAAGCCACCACCGTCGCCACCCAGGTCTCGCGCCGGGCCGGTTCGCCCAGGAACAGCGCGGCCAGCAGGCTGGTCAGCATCGGACTCATAAAGATTATCGCGGTCGCATCGGCCAGCGGCATCACAAAGATCGCCGCAAAGAATGCCACCGTCGCCACTCCCACCCCGAACCCGCGCAACAACTGTAGTTCCGGGCGCGGCATGACCAGCGCGGACAGGCCTTTCTTCCAGCCCACCAGCGCGCCCAGCGCCACAGCGCCGATCGAATAGCGCAGCGCAGCGAGCGCGGTCGGCGCCCACAGCCCGGCCATCGATTTGACGACCGCATCGCCGACCGACATCAGCGCGAATCCGGCCAGGGCCAGCATCAGTCCCTGCCGTTCCGTGCCATGCTGCGTGATTGCCCCGCTAGCAATGGGGTTTACGATGGGCCTTACGATGGGTCATTCCTTCCCGTGACATTCGTCTGCGGCGCACGCCAGCGCGGCCTGGACCACACCCGCGCCAGCCCTTGACACATTTCCCGGGGCTTTTCCTGAATCCTTGCACCGGCATTTAGGAAGTTTTCAAAGTTTCAACCATATATCCCGACGAAGGTACGACAGAAATTGGCAATCCGCCCATGCGGTGCCGTCTGTGGATACGGGGATCAGCGCAGATGAATGCATTCGGACGGAAGAACGGGATTGGCGGCGCGGCCCCGGGCGCGCGTCCTTCGTTCGGCGTGGCGCGGCCGATGAAGGCGCCCGTGACCCCCAGTTCCGAATCACCGCGTCCGGCGGTTCCGACCGACCAGTTCCCGCCCCTGCCCGGCGAAGGCATGTTGCCGATGTACGGGTCGGACAACGGCAAGGGCGACGCGATGGCCCGCCTGGCCGATCGCGCCAACCAGGTCGTCAGCAACGAATACCAGGCCGAAGGCTTCGAAGCCTCGGTCCACAAGATCAAGGAGCAGGTGCTTCCCCGCCTGCTCGAACGCGTCGATCCCGAAGCCGCCGCCACGCTGAGCAAGGACGAATTGTCCGAGGAATTCCGCCCGATCATCCTCGAAGTGCTGGCTGAACTGAAGATCACGCTCAACCGGCGCGAACAGTTCGCGCTGGAAAAGGTGCTGAACGACGAGCTGCTCGGATTTGGCCCGCTCGAGGAACTACTCGGCGATCCGGACATCACCGATATCATGGTCAACGGCCCGGACCAGACCTACATCGAAAAGAAGGGCAAGCTGCAGCTCGCCCCAATCCGGTTCCGCGATG
>JANLUV010000105.1:0-1727 GCA_031363685.1 Alphaproteobacteria bacterium
ATCGTGGTGGAAAGCGCGGCGGGCGCGCGATTGCTGGTCGATACCTCGCCGGACCTCAGGCACCAGTTACTCGCCCAGAATATCGACAAGGTCGACGCGGTGTTCTGGACGCATGACCATGCCGATCATACGCACGGCATCGATGACCTGCGGCCAATGCGCTATGGCCGCGGCGCGCCGATCCCGGGGTTCGGGCATGAGGAAACCGTGCGGCGCCTGCGCAACCGGTTCGGCTATGTCTTTGCCGGGCAGCATGGCTACGCCACGATCTGTTCGATCGATACGCTTGATCGGCTGCGGATGTTCGCCGGGTTCGGGATCGCCTGGTGCCAGATGGATCACGGCCCCGCGCAAAGCACCGCGTTCCGGTTTGAATGTGACGGTAAATCAATTGGTTATGCAACAGACTTCAGCGCGATTAACCGCGACATGGTGGACCTGTTCGACGGCTGCGACGTGCTGGTGGTCGATTGCCTGCGCCGCGATCCGCACCCGACTCACGCCAACCTTGCCATGGCGCTGGAACTGATCGCAGCGGCCCGGGTGAACCGTGCGGTGCTGACACATCTTGACAAGACCATGGACTATGTAGCTGTAAGCGCAGAGATTCCGGCTCATGTCCTGGTCGGGTACGACGGCCTGGTGCTGGAGGCATGAACGGCGACAAGATCGTCGCGCTGCTTGGTCTGGTGATGGCGCTGATGATCGTGAGCAACGGCTCTGCTTTGCGGAAAATGTCGCCGCGCCAGAGGTTTATTTATGGTGCGATCTGGGCGATCATCATCGGAGTAGGGGCTGTGATTGCCGCGCGCTTGACCTCGGCAGGGCCGCTATAATTTAACATAATATGTATTATCAATCTTATGGACCAGCCATGCCCGAACCCATCGACCGCCTCCTCTCGATCATGGCAACCTTGCGCGATCCGGTGCGCGGATGCGACTGGGATGTCGCACAGACCTTCGCGACGATCGCGCCCTATACCATTGAAGAAGCGTATGAAGTTGCCGACGCAATCGCGCGCGATGACATGGCGGCGCTGCGCGATGAGCTTGGTGACCTTCTCCTTCAGGTGGTGTTTCATGCCCGCATGGCCGAGGAAGCCGGTCACTTCGCGTTTGCCGATGTGGCCACCGCGATTGCCGACAAAATGGCCGCGCGGCATCCCCATATCTTTGGAACTTCAGATAGTTACGACACGAACCGCGAGGTCCGCTGGGAAACTATCAAGGCCGGGGAACGCGCGGCCAAGGGGGCAACATCGGCGCTGGACGGGGTGGCGCTGGCTTTGCCGGCGTTGATGCGGTCCGACAAATTGCAGAAACGGGCGGCGCGGGTCGGGTTCGACTGGCCTGATGCAGCCGGGCCGATCGACAAGGTACATGAGGAATTACAAGAACTTGCCGATGCGGGATCAGACGCGGAACGCATTGCCGAAGCGGGTGATCTGCTGTTTGCGGCGGTAAACGTGGTGCGCGCCTATGGGGTGGCGCCGGAAGATGCCCTGCGCGCCGCCAATGCGAAATTCGAACGGCGATTCAAGGCGATGGAAAAGATTGCCGAGGCCGAGGGACTGGTGTTCGCGGAACTTTCGCTCGGTCGGCAGGAAGCCTTGTGGCAAACGGTCAAGGCCGCCGAAACGCGCTGACTGCCCGCACTGCAACTGCACTGCAACGGTATTACAACCGGCTGAACCGACCAAATTCCTTGGGGGTCAGGCGCACTTG
>JANLUV010000118.1:0-2235 GCA_031363685.1 Alphaproteobacteria bacterium
GCGCGGCGGATGCGGCGCACCTGAACGTCGATGCCGGGATGGTCCATGCCGGGATCGGCTACATGCTGCCCGGCACGGCCAAGGCCCACGCGATGCTGATGTTCGACTGGGTGAGCGGGGACCGGCCGGGAGGTTCGTTCAACCGCTTCGACACGCTGTTCGGGATGCGGCGCGCGGAGTGGGGGCCTTCAGGCATCTTCGCCGCGATCGGCCGGGCCAACATCACCGCGGCCAGCGTGCGGCTGGAGGCAGCCCCGGGCAAGCGGCTGGACGCGATACTGCTGTACCGGGCGATGTGGCTGGCGAGCCGGACCGATGCGTTCTCGACCACGGGGGTCGTCGACAAGACCGGGGCATCCGGCCGGTTCGCCGGGCACCAGATCGATTCGCGCGTGCGCTATTGGCTGGTGCCGGGGCTGTTACGCGGCGAGGTGAATTTCGACTGGATCGCCAAGGGCCGCTTTCTGGACGTGGCCCCCAATGCACCTCGCACCGGCGACGCGCATTACGTGGGCGCGGCGCTGACGGCGAGCTTGTAGTTGTGAATGTCATCCGAATCTGGATTGCGCCAGATCGCTCCTCCCCCTGAAAGGGGAGGCCGGGTGGGGGTGTACTAACTTCGGCGTGGACGCGAGGCTTTGCCCCGCTCTGCCACCCGGGCCATCCCCGGTGGGGAGGGGAGATTCCAGGGTAATCGCAACAGCCTACAGCCGTTGCAGGACCGGAACCAGTTGGTCGTAATGGTCGATCACCGCGTCGGCGCCGAGTTCGTGGACGGGCAGGTCGTTGAACCCGAAGCTGACCGCGACGCACGGCATCCTGGCGGCGCGGGCGGCGCGGGTATCGAACGTGGTATCGCCGACATAGGCGGCGCGGCCCTGACCCAGCCGGGTCTGCATCTCGTACAGCAGGTCGGGCGCAGGCTTGGCCCGGCCGGGGCCGAGGGTATCGCCGCCGATGATGGTCGCGAGACGCGGGGCGAGCCCGATCTCGTCCAGCAGCTTGACAGCCAGTGATTCCAGCTTGTTGGTCACCACCGCGAGCCGCACCCCGCGCGCCTCCAGCGCATCGAGCATCGCCGCGCCGCCGGGGAACAGGCGGCTGTGGACCGCGATGTTGGCGCGGTAATAGGCGATCAGTTCGCGGTGCAGTTCGCGCAGTTGAACGTCTGGCAGCAATCCGCCGGTGATCGAGAGTGCGCGGTGGAGCATCTGCATCGCGCCGCCGCCGATCAGATCGCGGACCTGTTCCACCGGCACGACCGGGCGTCCGGCCTGGACCAGCGCGTGATTGAGCGCGGCGCCAAGATCGGCATGGGTATCAAGCAGGGTGCCATCGAGGTCGAATCCGACGATCTGGAAGGGAAAGTCTGTCATTGCGCGGGCGATGGCGCGGCGCGGTGGAAACCGCAACCATTTGCTGGCAAGGGAACCGGTCATGACCGACCAGAATCGTGCCGGCGCAACGCCCGCTTCGTCCTCCTGCGCGCTTGCCGTGATCGTCCTTGCCGCTGGCAAGGGGACGCGGATGAAGAGCGACCTGCACAAGGTGCTGCACCCGATCGCCGGGCGGCCGATGCTGGAGCACCTGCTCGCCAGCGTGGCGGAACTGGCGCCGGAGCGGCAGGTGGTGGTGGTCGGCAGCGGGCGCGAGCAACTGGAACAGCAGCTTGGCACCCGCGCAACAATCGCGGTCCAGGAACCGCAGCTGGGCACCGGCCACGCGGTGCAGCAGGCCGAAGCGGCGCTGGCCGGGTTTTCGGGCGACGTGCTGATCCTGTATGGCGATGTGCCGTTCGTCGGGTCTGACACGATGCGAGGCATGCTGGACCGGCTGCACGCGCCCGATGCGCCGGCGGTGGTGGTGCTGGCGTTCGAACCCGACGACGCGCTGCAGTACGGCCGGGTGATCGCCCGCGACGGGCGGATCGCGAAGATGGTCGAGCACAAGGACGCCACCCCCGAGGAGCGCGCCTGCAGACTGTGCAATTCCGGGCTGATGGCGGTGCGGGCCGACGAACTGTTCGGCCTGCTGGCGCGGGTCGGCAATGCCAATTCGCAGGGCGAATATTACCTGGTCGATATCGTCAACATCGCCAACGCCGACGGGCGCGATTGCGCCGCAGTGGTGACGTTCGATCCGGACGAAGTGACGGGCATCAACAGCCGCGCCGAACTGGCCGCAGCGGAAGGCCGCTGGCAGGACCGCCGCCGCGCGCAGGCGATGGCGGATGGT
>JANLUV010000152.1:0-4545 GCA_031363685.1 Alphaproteobacteria bacterium
GATCGGCTCGCCAATCCGCCGTCCGGCGCATCAAAAGAAAACCCTGATCGGTCTCGGTCTTGGCAAGATGCACCGCGTCGTCGAGCTGGAGGACACCGCCGAAGTGCGCGGCGCGATCGCCAAGCTGCCGCACATGGTGGCGGTGATCGACTGATTTGAAATGCGGCTTCAGTTGGTCGGCAAGATTTGCTGGCAACCGGGACCATAGCGCGACTAAAGCGAAAGCGAGTGCAACGACATGAAACTCAACGATCTTCGTGATAATGCAGGTGCCCGCAAGGGGCGTATGCGCGTCGGGCGCGGCATCGGGTGTTTGAGCGGGGAGACCGGAATTGGCTGGCATATTAGGCCGTGCCACTGAACGACTGCTAACGGGTGATACTCGAACGGAGGCAAACGGCCAACAGCAGGTCGCTTTCCGATATTCACCAAGAAGCAAGTTTGCAATCGGCCCGATTCCCAAAAGGAAAAAGCCCCGGCGCGAACCGGGGCTTTTTCGTGTGTTCCGCAAGGAACCGATCGTCAGTCGATCACGACCACCATGTGCGGCAGCTTGGCGATCGCGCCGCGCACTTCGGCGGTGTCTTCCCGTTCGACCACACGGTGCATCTTGTTCAGACCCAGACCGATCAGGGTCTGCCTCTGATGCGCCGGGCGCCGGATCGGTGAACCGATCTGCTTGATCCTGATGGTCTTTTTGGTGTCTTGGGCCATGAAGCTTACTCCGTGATCGCGTCGGCTGCGGCTTCCGCCTCGACCGTGCTGGCGCCGCCACGACCCAGCAGGTCGGCGACCTTCTTGCCACGGCGCTGCGCAACCGACTTCGGCGAAGTCTGTTCACCCAGCGCGTCAAACGTGGCGCGGATCATGTTGTAGGGGTTCGAAGTGCCGACCGACTTGGTCACCACGTCGGCAACGCCCAGGCTTTCGAAGACGGCGCGCATCGGGCCGCCGGCGATGATCCCGGTCCCCTGCGGAGCCGACCGCACGTTGACCTTGCCGGCACCGAACCGGCCCTTGCCGTCATGGTGCAGGGTGCGGCCTTCCTTGAGCGGAACGCGGATCATCTTCTTCTTCGCCGAAGCAGTCGCCTTGGTGATGGCTTCCGGCACTTCGCGGGCCTTGCCGTGGCCAAAGCCCACGCGGCCCTTGCCGTCGCCGACCACGACCAGCGCGGCAAAGCCAAAGCGCTTGCCGCCCTTCACGGTCTTCGAGACGCGGTTGATGTGGACGAGCTTTTCGATCAGCTCTTCGCCGCCATCGTCGTCACCGCCGCGCCGGTAGTGACAGTCAGTCAGTCATTCGCGCAATTCACGCTTCAATATCTTCCCTGAAGCGTTGCGGGGGAGCCCCTCAACAAAATGGACCTTCGTAGGGCATTTATAATGTGCAAGCCGCTCGCGCACGAAGCCGATGATATCCGCCTCAGTCACGCACATGCCAGGTTGCAACACGACATAAGCATGGGGCGTCTCGCCCCACTTGGGATGGGGCGCGCCTACGACCGCCACCTCGCGAATGGCCGGATGGTGCTGCAGCACATTGTCGATTTCGGCAGGGTAGATATTTTCGCCGCCTGAAACGATCATGTTCTTGTAGCGGTCGCGCAGATAAAGATATCCGTCCTCGTCCTGCACGGCAGCATCGCCCGAGCAGAGCCAGCCGTCAGTGGTCAGCGCCTCGGCAGTTGCCTCCGGGCGACGCCAGTAGCCCCGCGTAATGGCGGGCGAACGCATGCGGATCTCACCCACCTCGCCGACCCCGCACTCCTCGCCCGTCGCCGGATCGACCAGCTTCAGTTCGATCCACGGCATGGGCCGTCCGCAGGAACGCAAACGCTCCGGCCAACGCCCGCCGGGGTCATGGTCTTCCGGGCCGAGGGTAACGGTTGTGCCCGCAGTTTCGGTCATGCCGTAAGTGTGATGAAAGGCGCAGCCAAAGGCACGGATTGAACGCGCGAGCAACACTTCCCCGATGGGTGCCGCGCCATAGAACATATTAGCCACCCTGGGAGCCTCGTCACCGGTCGCGTCGAGATGGTCGACCAACAGCTGGATCACGGTGGGCACCAGAAATGCATGAGTCACGCAGTGGCGCCGCATCAGGTGCAGCAAGGCGGCAGGATCGGTGGCCTGAGTCAGCACGGTCGCGCCGCCTTGGCTAAAAGCAAGCAATCCCCAGCCGATCCCGCCGATATGGAACAGCGGCATGGCGGCGAGGTTGACGCTGTCGTCCGCGAAACCCCACAATTCACCGGCCATGCGCCCGAGATATGAAAGGTTGCGATGGCTGAGTACCACGCCTTTGGGCAACGCCGTGGTGCCCGAAGTATAGAGGATCAGCACAGGCTCGTCAGGCATCGCGGCGGACTGGGCTGACGCAGCAGCAGCATCCCGCCACTCTGCGAACCCAGTGGTGGTGATGCGGCGCATTACGCCATCCGCTGGCGCTCGGTCCTCAAGCGCCGGATCCACGATCAACAGCGACGGTTCGGAATCGCGCAGAATCTCGTCCACTTCCCGTCCGGAAAGGCGATGGTTTATCGGCACCATGATGGCGCCACGCTTGGCACAACCCAGCAGCAACTCGAAAAAGACAGGGGACGAATGGGCAAGGATTGCTACCCTGTCCCCTGTTTTCACCCCCTCGGTACGCAGCGCGCCCGCCACGCGATCGGTCCGCGCCCCCAAGTCCGCAAAGGAAATCGCGTGATTCTCGAACAGCAGGCAAGTGCTGTCCGGCCTACTGGCGACATGCTCGCCGAGCATGGTCACCAGGTCGAGAGGAGCGGGTTCGGGTGCTTCGTCCATCAGTAGCTCTTGGGTAAGCCGAGGCTATGCTGCGCAATATGATTTAGCACCATTTCGCGGCTTACCGGCGCTGTTTTGTGCAATCGCGCGACAAACCAGAGGTCAGCCAGCCCGTATTCGTTGGACAGGCCATTGCCGCCATGAACCTGTATCGCCTGGTCCAGCGCCTTCAGAGAGGATTCGGCCGCAGAAAATTTGGCCATGTTGGACGCCTCGGCTGCGTCCTCGCCGCGATCGTAGAGATCCGCCGCACGCGCGGCCATCAGCCGCGCCTGCTGCACTCCGATAAACGCTTCCGCCAGCGGATGGGCAATGCCCTGATGGCTGCCGATAGGCGCCTTCCAGACCGTCCGGTCGCACGCATATTGCGCAGCCTGCGCGAGCGCGAAGCGAGAGATGCCGTTGTTAATCGCGGCCACGGCAACGCGTTCCGGGTTAAGTCCGATGAACAACTGCTTCAGGCCGTTGCCGGGCTGCCCGACTAATGATTCCGCTGGCAACCTTATATCGTCATAATAGGTGAAGAACTGGTCTTCCGCGACCGCGACGGCACAATCGATTTTGGTCCAGCTTAAGCCCTTGGCGTCGGTCGGGACGATGAACAGTGAGAGCGCGGGCCGCTCCGTTGTCGACAAGTCGGCATCGCGGGCCACCACCAGAACCGCGTCGGATTCGTCTATCGCGGAAGTCCAGTATTTGCTGCCGCTCAATGTCCATCCGTCCGGCGTACGGCGCGCGGTGGTGGTGATGTTATACGTGTTGGAGCCCGCGTTGGGCTCGGTGATGCCGAATGCCATGCGGCGCGCGCCGCTTGCGAGGTCCGGAAGCCATTCGCGCTTAAGCTGTTCCGAGCCATAGGCCACGATCATCGGCGAGCAGATCGAATTGATTACCATTGCCAGCAGCGGACAGCCGTGCGCGGAGACTTCCTCGATGATGGTGTAATAGTCGGCCATGCCGCCTCCGCCGCCACCATATTCGGCTGGCATGTGGGCCCCCAAAAAACCAGCCTTGCCCAATGCCTTCCACAGATCATCCGCCCTCGCTCCGCGCCGGACGATGTCCTGAAACCAGGCACGGCCGAAGCCGCCCATCAGCTTCGCCACGCTTTCGCGCAGCGCCGGATGATGGTCCTGCGTATCGATCAAGGGGGTATAGAACATGTTTTGCGACATCAGAATCGGCTCCGCCTCACGCTAAATTATGGCCATTGAAAAAATCCCTCGCCCGATTTCACGCCGAGCTACCCCTGCGCGACAATGTCGATCAGGATGCTTGGCGGGGCGAACCGGGACCCGTGCACCGCCTCCAGCGCGCGGGGCAACATCGGGGCGCACGTCCCGCCGCCAATGACGCCAATTCGCTTCATTCCTCCCCCTCCATCGCGGCGCCAGCTTTTAGGCAAAGGCCCGCGCGACTTCTGTCGCATCCTCGGAATTGATGCCGCTTTCAGACATGGCGCGCTGACGCTCGAACATCTCATCCACTTTGCCGTCCGCGTTCCGGCGCAGTGCCTGCGGGATCCGCCGAACGGTCAGACTCTACAACAGCGGTGTTGCACGGTCAACTCGCCTCGTCGGCGATTTCGATTAATCGTTAACAGTCAGACTCGCCTCACCAGAGAGCGCTTTGCCTTGTCCTGCGAGAGATTTTCTCTAGGTATTTAGTATCTGTATTTGATAGTGTAGTATTCAGACATAAATTGAATGACGCGCTATGGGATAGATTGCGCACG
>JANLUV010000154.1:0-4219 GCA_031363685.1 Alphaproteobacteria bacterium
GGCATGCTCGTCAAGGCTGGCGGTCATCGGCGCCGCGCTGTCCGCATCGGCATCAAGCTGCAACATGACATAAGGCGAATGTTCCAGCGCGTGCCAGAACTTCTGCCGCAGCTCGTGGGGATCGCCTTCGGTGTAGTTCATGATCGATTCCTCTCTGGTTCGGCTGTACAGGAGAAACGCCGGGAGCCGGGCAGGAGTTCCCTGCCCGAACGCCCACCACCGGCTGGGCGGTTACAGCGACGGCGTGACCAGCGATTGCGCGGTGGCCGCGTCCAACCCGTCCTGCCGTTCTTCCAGCGGCCGGTGAGCGAGGAACGCGACAAGGTCTTCGGTCAGCCGCTGGGTTCGCGTCGCGAACACGCCGTGCGCCTCGTCGTCGTATTCGACCAGTTGGGCATGCGGCACGGCGCGGGCCACCGCGCGCGCGGTGGCATTGATCGGCACGGTCTTGTCCGCAGTGCCCTGCACCACCAGCGTTGGCACGGTGAAGTGCTTGAGGTCCGCCCGGAAGTCGGTCGTCGCAAAGGCGTTCGCCGCCAGCAGCGTCGGACGCAGCCCGGCCATCATCGCCGAGTTCCACGACAGCCGCAGCACTTCTGAGGTGGTCCCGGAAATTTGGACAGGATGCTAAGCTACTCCCGACGTGAAGGACGGACGGGAATGAAGACGACAAGGAAGCGGTATTCGGCTGATTTCAAGGCCAAAGTTGCGCTGGCCGACAACTTCCTCGCCTCAGTCCAACTCGTTTCCATCAGGATTTGGTTGCGGCATAATGAGTCGGTACTCTAGCCGGTCACGCCGGGGCGTGCCAGCAATGGCATGTCGCCGAGGGTCGGACTTTGATCTGCAATGGGTATCGTGGCCTCAGACCGCTTCGAGCGCGTACCCGGCCGACCGCACGGTGCGAACCGGATCGGGCGCGTCGGGCAGTTCGATGCCCTTACGCAGGCGGCGGATGTGGACGTCCACCGTGCGCAGTTCGATGTCGCTGCCAGTACCCCACACCGCGTCAAGCAACTGGCTGCGCGAGAACACCCGGCCGGGATGTTCCATGAAGTGGCGCAGCAGGCGGAACTCGGTCGGCCCGAGCGCCAGGACTTGTGCGCGCCGGGTCACCCGGTGCGCGGTCGCGTCCAGCGTCAGGTCGCCCACGTTCAGCATCTCGCCGGCCAGCGCCGGGCGAATTCGGCGCATGATCGCGTTGACCCGCGCCACCAGTTCGCGGGGCGAGAACGGCTTGGTGACATAATCATCCGCGCCGGTTTCCAGCCCGCGCACCCGGTCATCCTCGGCGCCGCGTGCGGTGAGCATGATGATCGGGACGTGCGCGGTGTTCTTGTCGCGGCGCAGGCGGCGGCAGACTTCGATGCCGCTGGTCCCTTCGATCATCCAGTCAAGGATGACCACATCGGGCGCTTCCTCGGCGGCCAGCAGCAGGGCTTCATCCCCATCGTCGGTGCGCAGGACGCCGTAGCCTTCGGCCTTGAACCGGAATTCGACCAGTTCTGCGAGCGCCGGGTCGTCCTCGACCAGCAGCAGCTTCGGTTGTGCCATTATGCCCCCGTCGTGTTTTGCAATCTGCCAGCCGGCAGACAGCGCGGCAAATCGCCGCGCCTTCAAATTGGCGTCGTGTCTTCCCGGTCGGCGAGATATGTCCCGGTCGCCGCGAAGTGTACCATTTCGGCGACGTTGGTCGCGTGATCGCCGATACGTTCGATGTTGCGCGCGACGAACAGCAGTTCCGCCGCGCTGGTGATCGATGCCGGGTTTTCCATCATGTGGCTGACCAGGTTCCGGAAAATGCTGTCGTAGAAGGCATCGACCTTCCGGTCGCGGCTGATGACTTCGGCGGCCAGACGCGGATCGCGCGCGGCGAAAGCCGTCATCACGTCATGGACCATTTCGCCCGCGATTTCGGCCATCGCCGGGATCAGGGTGAGCGGTTCGAACTTTTTGCGGTTCTCCACCCGCATGGCGCTGCGGGCGATATTCTTCGAATAATCGCCGATGCGCTCCAGCACGCCCGCGATCTTGAGCACGGCGATCACTTCACGCAGATCGTCGGCCATCGGCGCGCGCAGGGCGATGACGCGGACGGCCAGCTTGTCCACTTCGGCTTCGAGTGTATCGATCCGCTTGTCGCGGGCGATCACGCTTTTTGCCAGGTCCTCGTTGCCGCGCACCAGTGCTTCGAGCGCATCGGTAAGCGCGACTTCGGCCAGCCCGCCCATCTCGGCGATCAGGCCGCGCAGCCGGGTGATGTCTTCATCGAAAGCCTTGACGGTATGCTCGTGCGCCATCGCGGTACCCAATCCTTCGTGCCCATAATCAGAGAATTTATGCTGTGGGCTCAGCCATAACGGCCGGTGATGTAATCCTTGGTCCGCTCCTCGCGCGGATTGGTGAAGATTTCCGAGGTCTTGCCATATTCGACCATCTTGCCGAGGTGAAAGAACGCGGTCCGCTGCGAGACGCGGGCGGCCTGCTGCATCGAATGCGTGACGATCACGATCGCATAGCGGCCGCGCAGATCGTCGATCAGTTCCTCGATCCGCGCGGTGGCGATCGGATCAAGCGCGGAACACGGCTCATCCATCAGGATCACTTCGGGATCGACCGCGATCGCCCGGGCAATGCACAGGCGCTGCTGCTGGCCGCCGGACAGCGCGGTGCCGCTGTCGGACAGGCGGTCCTTCACTTCGTCCCACAGGCCGGCGCGCTTGAGCGAACGCTCGACCACTGCATCGAGATCGGCCTTGCCCGCAGCCAGTCCGTGGATGCGCGGGCCATAGGCGACGTTCTCGTAGATCGACTTTGGAAACGGGTTCGGCTTCTGGAACACCATGCCGACGCGCGCGCGCAATTGCACCACGTCCATCCCCGATCGATAGATGTCCTCGCCATCGAGCTTGATCTCGCCTTCGACGCGGGCATTGGCGATCGTGTCGTTCATGCGGTTGAACGTGCGCAGGAAGGTCGACTTGCCGCAACCCGACGGCCCGATGAACGACGTGACATATTCGGTCGCGATATCGATCGATACCCGGTCCAACGCCTGCTTGTCGCCATAGAAGACGGAAACATCGCGCGTCGAAATCTTCGATTTGACGGCATCAAGTTCGTGAAAAGTGGTCACCAGCGTTTCTCGAAACGGTTGCGCAGGTAAATGGCGATGCCATTCATTGCGAGCAGGAACACAAGCAGGACGATGATCGCAGCGCTGGTCCGTTCGACAAAGCCGCGATCGATTTCATCCGACCACAGAAAGATCTGAACTGGCAGCACACTTGACGGCGAAGTCAGAGAGTCAGGCGGGGTGGCGACGAAGGCGCGCATCCCGATCATCAGCAGCGGCGCGGTTTCGCCCAGCGCGCGCGCCATGCCGATGATCGTGCCGGTCAGGATGCCGGGCAGGGCCAGCGGCAGGACGTGATGAAAGACCACCTGGATACGACTGGCGCCGATCGCCAGCGCGGCATCACGGATCGAAGGCGGGACCGCCTTGATCGCGTTGCGCCCGGAAATGACGATCACCGGCATGGTCATCAGCGCCAGGGTCATGCCGCCGATCAGCGGCGCCGAGCGCCAGTTCGGAAAGACCCCGAGAAATACGGCAAGGCCGAGCAGGCCGAAAATGATCGACGGCACTGCGGCCAGATTGTTGATCGAAACCTCGATCAGGTCGGTCCAGCGGTTCCGCGGGGCATATTCCTCAAGGTAGACCGCCGAGAGTACCCCGATCGGGAACGCGAGCATGAGCGTGACGCCCATCGTGAAGATCGAGCCTTTGAGCGCGCCCCAGATGCCGACGTCCTGCGCATGGGTGGCATCGGCGCGGGTCATGAAGCCCCAGTCCCACGCGCGCACCAGCTTGCCGTCATGGTGAAGCGACGCGGCGAGCGGGCGCAGCGTCGGATCGCCTTCGCCGCGCAGCGCTGCCGCCATGCCGTCGGTAACCGGCAGCGATACGGTGACCTTCTGCTGCAACAGGGCCGGATTGGCGATCAACCGCGCGGCCACTTCGCGCCAGGCATCGGACGCGACTTCGGCGGCGGCGGCCTTGCCGGCCGTTTCGGTGACCGAAAAGTTCACGATTTCGGCGAGCCCGGCGCCTTCGAGAACGCGCATCGCGCTATCGTTGTCGAGCTGGGACGGATCGACTGCCAGCGTTCCGGCCGAGAAGTCGATCGTGGTGACCAGTTCGGTCCGCTTGAACCCG
>JANLUV010000351.1:0-5554 GCA_031363685.1 Alphaproteobacteria bacterium
ATTTCATCACCCCAATGTCCCCACCGCCCGAGCCGGTCGAAGCCCGCGCGCGGCGCCCGCCCATGACCCTCATCCTTGCCACCACCACCCCGGGCGAACCGGAAATCTTCGCCTCGCTGCAGGGCGAAGGGCCGTCGATCGGGCGGCCGAGCGTGTTTGTGCGGCTGTCGCGCTGCAATCTGGCCTGCACGTGGTGCGATACCGCCTACACTTGGCGGTTTACCGGCGATAACCGGCCGCACCGAGACGGCGCGGATTTCGCGCGCGAGGCGAACCAGCTGGTGCTGGAGGAGGCCGACGTCGCGGCGCGGATCGCGGCGCTTGCCCAGCAACGGCTGGTCATCACCGGGGGCGAGCCGCTGCTGCAGGCCCCTGCCCTTGCCCGCATGGTATCGCTGCTGCCGGACATGCATGTGGAGGTCGAAACCAACGGCACGGTCGCCCCGGCCCCGGCGCTGGACGCATGGGTTCACCAGTACAACGTCAGCCCGAAACTGGCGCACAGCGGGAACCCCGATGCCCTTGCGCTTATTCCCGAACGCATGGCCGCGTGGGCGGCCGATCCGCGGGCGTTCTTCAAGTTCGTGGTGGCGGCGCCGGAAGACGTGGGCGAAGTGCTGGCTCTGCAGGACCGTTACGCGATCCCCGGCGAGCGCCTGTTCGTGATGCCCGAAGGCACCGCCAGCGCCACCTTGCGCGAGCGGATGCGCTGGCTGGCGCCGCTGGCACAAGCCCATGGCCTGCGGCTGACGGACAGGTTGCACATCCATCTCTATGGTGACACCCGGGGCACATGACCGAGGCCACTCCTATCTATGCGATCGACCCGCCGACCGGGCCGCAGCGCCTGCGCGGTGACCTTACGCAAGGGCCGATCCTGAAGACGCTGCTGGTGTTCTCGGTCCCGACGCTGATCGCCAGCCTACTGCAGACGCTGAACGGATCGGTCAACGCGATCTGGGTCGGCCGGCTGCTCGGCGAAAGCGCGCTGGCGGCGACGGCCAATGCCAACGTAATCATGTTCCTGATGTTCGCCGCCGTGTTCGGCTTAGGCATGGCCACCACGGTACGGATCGGCCAGCATTTCGGCGGGCGCAATCTGGACGGCGCGCGGCGCAGTTTCGGCGCCGGGCTGGGGTTCTGCACGCTGCTGTCGGTTGGCATCGGCTGTGCCGGATGGGCGTTCGCCCCGGCGCTGCTGCGGCTGCTGGCGACGCCCGAGGGCAGCCAGGCCGAGGCGCTGGCCTATTTGCGCGTGGTGTTCGTGACAATGCCGTTCGGCACGCTGTCGGTGATGCTGTCGATGGGTCTGCGCGGCGCCGGGGATTCGCGCACGCCGCTATACGCGATGATCCTGACGGTGCTGTGCGACATTGTACTGAATCCGCTCCTGATCCTCGGGATCGGCCCGTTTCCGCGCCTTGGCATCGCCGGGTCGGCAATATCCACCGCGCTGGCCAACCTGGTCGGGGTGGTGCTGATGCTGGCCATTCTTTACGGTAAAGACCTGCCGTTGCGGCTGAAGGGTACGGAACTTCGCTATCTGGTCCCGGGCCGCCGGGACCTTGCCTATGCCATGGCCAAGGGCATGCCGATGGGCGCTCAAATGCTGCTGATATCCTTGTCGCATGTGATGTTGATCGGGCTGGTCAACCGCGAGGGGTTGAATACCACCGCGGCCTATGGCGCTTCGCTGCAACTGTGGAACTACCTGCAGATGCCGGCCTACGCGATCGCCTCGGCCGTGAGCGCCATGGTGGCACAATCGATCGGCGCGGGTAACCATTCGCGGGTGGGCCGGGTGACCCGGATCGGGATTATCACCAACCTGGCGATGACCGGGACACTGGCGGCGCTGATCGTCCTGTTCGACAAGCCACTGCTGGGATTGTTCCTTGGCGCGGCCAGCCCGGCGCTGCCGATCGCAGTCCATATGCAACTGATCTGCACCTGGTCGTTCATACTGTCAGGAATCATGATGATCCTGACCGGCACGATGCGGGCCTATGGCGCGGTGTTGCTGCCGCTACTGGCGATTTTCGTCGCGTTGTACCCGGCGCGGCTGGGGTTCTACTTCATGGCTTATGATCAGATGGGCGCAGATGCGCTGTGGTGGTCGTACCCGTTCGGATCACTGGTGGTGTTAGGGCTGACCTGGCTGGCCTATACCCGTGGAAGCTGGCGCAAGCGGCGGGGAACGGCCGTCTTCGCCTGAGTCCTACTTGCCCTGCGCGCGCCAGCGCATCACGGTGCGCTCGACCATTTCCTCTTCGCCGCCCGATTGGCGCCACAGTTCGGTGATCGAGGGATCGGCCGAAGCCGGACGCTTCATTTCCTCCAGATCATCGAACGACACACGGATCGGGACCGAAACGCCCTCGCCGCAGATGATGCATTCGCGGTTGCGCAGCGCCGGGATGGCATCAAGGAAGCCGCGCGCGCCTTCGGGCATGGCCGCCTTGACGAAAGCCTGGTCGCGATCGTTGTTGAGCCGCATCGAGATGATCGTGCCGCACTGCGACAGCACGCCTTCGGCCAGGTCTGACGGGCGCTGGGTGATCAGGCCCAGCGAAACGCCGTACTTGCGGCCTTCCTTGGCGATGCGCGACAGGATCTTGCCCACCGACGAACCTTCGGAGTTCTTTTCGCTCGGCACGTAGCGATGCGCTTCCTCGCAGACGAGCAGCACCGGGCGGGTTTGCTCCTCGCGTGCCCAGATCGCGAAATCGAAGATCAGCCGGCCCAGCACCGCCACCACAGTGGAGGTGATTTCCGACGGGACGCCCGAAACGTCGACGATCGAGATCGGCTTGCCGGCGGCGGGCAGACGGAAGATCTTGCAGATGAAATCCGCCATCGTATCGCTGACCAGCATGCCCGAGAACATGAACTGGTAGCGCGGATCGGCCTTCAGTTCATCCAGCTTGGTCTTGATCCGCATGTAGGGGATCGAATTGGTGCCCTTGTCGAGCTTGCCCGCTTCGTTCTGGAGGATGTTGGACAGGTCTGACAGCAGGTACGGGATCGGTGAATCCACCGTGATCTTGCCCAGGCTTTCGGCGAGGCGGTTCTTCATCCGCGCGGCCAGCAGGCATTTGGCCAGAATGTCGGCGTCCTGCTGGCGCTGTTCCCCGCGCGAGGTGAGCAGCACTTCGCAGTGTTCCTCGAAGTTCAACAGCCAGTAGGGCATCTGCAGGTTCGAGGTATCGAAGATCACCCCGGTGGTGCGGAACGCGGCGGCGTATTCGCCGTGCGGGTCGATCATCACGATATGGCCCTGCGGGGCGGATTCGCAGATCCGGTGCAGGATCAGCGCGGCGCTGGTCGACTTGCCGGTGCCGGTCGAGCCGAGCAGCGCAAAATGCTTGCCCAGCATCGCATCGATATACAGCCCGGCGCGGATATCGCGGGTGGGGAACACGGTGCCGATCTGGATCGAGCTGCGGCCGTCGCTGGCATAGATCTGGCGCAGATCGTTGCTGGTGGCCGGATAGACCAGCGCACCCGGGATCGGATAGCGGGTGACACCGCGCCGGAACCCGTGGATCCGGCCGGTCAGCTTTTCTTCCTCGCCCTCGCCCAGAAAGTCGATGTTGGCGAGAATGCCGCCGGGTGAATTGCTATCCTGCCGCTGGGTCCGCACGCTGGCGAGCAGCCAGCCGCGCCCAACGCGGATCTTGATCTGGCTGCCGACTTGGCCCGCCAGCGCGACCGACGGATCGATATCGTCGGCGCATTCCTGCAGCCGTTCAAGGTCGAGCGCGACGGCCGATGACGATCCGGCGATTTCAAGGATGATGCCGATCGGATCACCGGCATAGCCGGGCGCGACCAGCGGCCGCGGGTCGGGCAGATCGTCCGGACTCGCGGGCCGGGCCTGTTCGAAGCCGGTCATGCTCATGTCAGACATCTTCCGTCGGTCCATAACTGCTGATCGGCAGACGCTAGGTCGGAACAATTAACTTTAGCTAAACTCTGCCGGGACAACCCGGCGCGCGGCTCAGACCAGCGCGAACAGCCGCCCTGCCAGCCAGCCCATCCCGACCGAAACCGCAACCGCGAGCAAGCCATACCAGAGCGACTGGTGCTGGGCGAAATCGGCGATCACCTTTTCGAACCCGCTCTTGTGCACTTCCACCCGGGAGATCGCCGAGGCGACCACGCGGCCGTGCGAAATGGCAAAGGTTTCGGCGGTGTACGTGCCGGTCTGCACGCTTGACGGCAGGCGGATGCGGGCCTGGTAGAGCACCTGCTCGTTCACAGTCACGCCTTGCGGGTTTTCCTGGTAAAGTTCGCCCTTGGCTTTCAGCGACACCAGTCCAGCGGCAAAGCGCACCTGCTGGTCGGGATCGATCGTGCCGATCGGCGAGAGCTGGAGGAACGGCAGCCCCAGTTCGTAAATCGCGGCGGTGCGCGGATCGACGATCTGACCGATCGGACGCGACGAAGCGACTGCGTAGAACGTGGGGGCAGAGCGGAATTCGGCGCTGGCGGCGTTGATCCAGATCCCGGCGTATTTCTGCTTTTCGCGCAGGGTGATCGACTGGGTCGGCCCCTTGAGCACCACGACGATATCGTAATCGCGCCCGGCGCGGGTGCCCTGCGGATCGAGGATCGCGCCGTAAAGCAGCAGTTCGGTGCCGGTGAAGCCTTGCCGCACCTGCACTTCGTGCTGCGATATTTCGGGCACGAGGATCGGATCGCGCGCCGCGCCGAGCATGACGAGGCACAGCAGGGCGAACAGGACCCTCATGGCGGTGGGCCGATCATGCTGATGGGCCCGTCATAGCGGCGTAATCGTGTACATTGCGTCGGGCCGGTACGTCAGCCCCAGCGCCATGCGCGCCGCCACTGCCAGCACGATTACCGCAAGGGCGAGGCGCAGCCGGTCGGGCCGGACCTGCAGCGCGAACTGGGCGCCGAATTGCGCGCCGGTGACCGAGCCCAGCAGCAGCAGCACCGCCAGCACAAGGTCGACCGCCTTGGTGGTCAACGCGTGCATCATCGTGGTGGCCATCGCGACGAACAGGATCTGGAACAGCGAGGTGCCAACCACGACATTCGCGCTCATCCCCAGAATATAAAGCATCGCCGGAACCAGCACGAAGCCGCCGCCGGTGCCCATTAGCATGGTCAGGATGCCGGTCGTCATCCCCAGCAGCAGCGGTGCAAGCGGCGAGATGTACAGGCCCGAACGGTAGAATCGCCAGCGGAACGGCAGGTTGGCCACCATCGGATGGTGCCGCCGCTTGCGCGCGGGCAGCGGTCGCCCCGTTTTCATCGCGCGCAGGCTCTGCACCGATTCGTTGGCCATGAGCCCGCCGATCGAACCGAGCATGATGACGTAGAGCAGGTTGATGACCGTATCGATCTGGCCGAGTTCCTGCAGGATGCGGAACAGCCCTGCGCCGATCAGCGTGCCAAACACCCCGCCGACCACCAGCACGCCGCCCATCTGGTAATCGACCCCACCGCGGCGGGTGTGGGCGAACACCCCCGAGACGCTCGCCCCGGTTACCTGGCTGGCGGCAGAGGCAGCGGCAACGGTAGGCGG
>JANLUV010000312.1:0-2981 GCA_031363685.1 Alphaproteobacteria bacterium
ACCGCAATGTCGAAATTGCGAAACTGGTGACTGGCTCTGTCTGCAACGACGGCGAGCAGCAAGAGGATGATCCCCAACAGGCCGAAAGAGGCTAGCCAAACCCAAAACAACTTGCGGCTGGTCACCGTGTCAGTTCTTTGACTGTCTCGACCATGTCCCCGATCGTTTCGATCACAGCGACGCGCGAGGCGGGCACCGCGACATCAAACCGCTGTTCGACCGCCATCAGGAAGTTCAACTGCGAAAAACTGTCCCAGCCGACAACGCTGCCCGGCCCGGAGTGCACAGTGAGCAGAGATGGATCGATCCGGAACATGTTCGCGGCAACAGCGATAACTGCTTGTGCGATGCTCGCATCCTGATCCACCGGTCCGGCACCTTCGCCCATCATTCCAAGTAGCGTATCGCGTAGTGCGGCGAGCCGCGCCTTGCCGGAATCTCCTCGTGGAATGGAGTCCAGCACAAAGATGCGTTTCGGGACCTTTTGGCTCTCGAGCGTGGCGCGGGCGTGGGTCGTCAGCCCATTTTCGTCGATTAGCCCATCACAGACAACCGCAGTCACCGGCACCTCATCGAACATGGTATCGCTGATGCCGACCGTGACACTCTCGCGGACCTGCGGATGGAGCAAAATTGCCTCGTCAATCTCGTCGGGCCGGATCAGGAAACCACCCATCATGATCACCGACTTCAGCCGGCCAAGAATTTCGTAGCTGCCATCAGCGTGCTTCCGCGCAAGGTCGCCCGTCCTCATCCACCCGTCGTCGGTAAATGTCGCCCGGGTGCGTTGAGCATCGTTCCAGTAACCGCGAAAGACATTGTCCCCCCGCAAGTGCAATTCGCCTGTCAGCGGTGTGGCACAAAGCGGATCGATACGTGCCTCGCAATCGACCGGCAAACCGACCGTGCCAAATGCCCCCATTTCCGAGTGGCGTCCGGCATAGAGGGCACTCGCAACTGTTTCCGTCAGTCCGTATTGATTGAAGACCGGACGGTGGAAACGTTCCTCCAGCGCTCGCCAGAGCTTGTCGGGAAGCTTTGCCGCCACCGAAATCAGCCACTGGCACTCTGTCGCGTCGAAGTAGTCGTCGTGACGCGCATAGGCGTCGATCATCGCCCATATCGTTGGCACAGTGATGACGTGGGTGGCGCGCTCCTTGCGGACCCGTTCCAACCAGGCCTCCATATTGGCAATCCGGAACCCGCCCGACCGGATCACCGAGCAGGAATTGGTCAGCGCCAATAGCGGCCCCTGCACCATCCCGTCGGCGTGAGCCAGGATCATGTCGTTGAAGATGCGCGAATTGGCATCGTAACCGAATAACCGGCTGAGCGTGGCGAGATTAGCGAACAGATTGCCACGGGTTACCTTGACCCCGCTTGGCGATGATGTGGTTCCCGAGGTGAAGAGGACATAGGCAAGGCCGCTGTCATTCGCCGGCAGGCGAGGTGCGCGCGTCGCAAATTCTGCGGGAAAGCCTGCGAGCCAGTCTCTCGTCGGTTTTGCGCCAAACCATGATCGCCGGGCAGGTTGTGCGTCCTCGCTCAGCAGCGCTGTTCGAATTTCCTTCGGCAGGCCAGCCGGCAAGCGATCGACGTCTGCCACCAAAAGTGCGGCCGACACCGTCTTGATCAAGGCCAACGCCCGAAAATCAGGCGTGTCCGCGGTCAACAGTATGGGCACCAGCCCATCCAGCAACGCGGCGATGAACCCGGACACTGCCGCAACCTCGTTGCCAGTCCGGATCAGGACTCGATCGCCTTCCTGCAACTGGGCGCTATCGAACCGAGACATCCAGCGGCGGACTGCATGTTCCAGATCGACATAGCTGATGCGGCAATCCGGCATGACCATGAAGTCCGCCTTCGTCGCTGCACGCAATTGATTCCAGAGCACTGCCGTCGACAACTGGTTCACTCGCCGTCCTCGACATTCAGCGAAGATCGAAGCGGATTGAACGGCTTGGCGACAGCGGGATTACCCACCACCAGCGTCCCGTCAGGCACATGCTTGCGAACAAGCGAACCGGCAGAGACAATCGCGCCCGCGCCGATCCGAACATTTGGCAGGATCGTGGCGCCGGCACCGATCACCGATCCTGTCCCGACATGAATATTACCCGCCAGTGTCGCTCCAGGGCCGACGCTTACCAGATCGCCCAGCACGGTATGGTGACCAAGCGAAACGGACCGGTTCACCAGCACACCTTCGCCAATCATCGTCATTGCGCCGATGACTACCCCGGCATTGATGTAGCTGCCATCCCCGATTCGTATCGATCGCGGCAGAACAGCCGTAGGATCGACAATCGCCGCAGCCTTGACCAAACCTAGCGCAAGTGCCTGACTTATCAGTTCCTTGCGGCGCAGCGGAGCGAATGCGGATGCGATAAACTGCGCGCCGACGACAGCGCTGAAGTCCGCAAGATCGACAATCTTGCTACGATCAATCAAGCGCGGCGTGCCGTTCACGCTTACCGCAGCAGTTACGTCGATGCCTAAGCGAGCCAGTGATTCTTCCAGTTCAACGACAAGAGGGGAACGAACACCAAAGATAATCATGCAGGTCCTCTTGACCGAACGTGGCGACGGTCGCTGTCGCGGCTTTGCTACAAAAGGCACGGCGGCATTGTCAAAGGTAATGGGCTTTGTTGCGCAATTGCACTTGGAGGATCACTCGGGCGAGCGCTGTCAGTCTAAGCGCAACCCATCTCCGTTTGGCGCATGAAGGCGGAAAATGGCCGCCCTCAGAGTCTGACTCATAATTATTGGAATTGATTTCATATGCTTGGGATTCGGCGCGTGATGAGCTGGAATGAGGCGAAATAGAGCCACGCGGTGGCGCTTTTGATGGTTCGTTCGAAGTCTTTGACGAGGCGGCGATTGCGGCCCAGTCCGTGATCGCTACCAAGTAGAGCAACCCCCGCCGCATGGGCCAATACGTCATGTCGGTACACCAGCCGTGGTTGGGCCGCACGATC
>JANLUV010000379.1:0-5245 GCA_031363685.1 Alphaproteobacteria bacterium
TGCCTGAAGCAACTTCTGCTGAAGTTCCGCACGAGTCAGTGGTTTTAGCGCAGGTGATTTCGTTCGGTAGTCAGATAGATAGTAAACGTTAGTCACGCTTTTCGCCCTATTTAAATTCCGGGGACACAATACTAATTAGTACGCGGAATTACGGTGGCACGTGCATAAATCCCCAAATAGAGACTGCCCCGGCCCCCACACAAATCCGGCCCCGCCAGAATAACGGTGACAGGTGCATAATTCCCGAACAACGTCCGCTCGCGCCGCTTGCCGCGCTGCGTCACATGATGCGGATGACCGGGAAGGACGAAGCGCGGAAGGCGAGCCATGGCGCGACGCTATCTGTGGGATGAAGTCACGTCAATGAATTGGGGAATCATGCACCTGCCACCGTAACTCCACCGTAACTCCGTCCGTAACTCCCCGATGCGGCCCGATGGGTAGCTTGCTCCCCGAACTACGCGTTCAATCCCACTCGATGAAATACGGCTGCGTCCCGCCAACGATCCCGCCAATGTGCCGGATGTCCTGATCCGGCGCGAGGCGGAAGGCGGGAATGCGCTTGCACCATTCTTCCAGCAGCACCTTCATCTCCATCCGTGCCAGGTATTGCCCTGGACAGATGTGATAGCCGGTCCCGAAGGTCAGGTAGTGCACGCCCTTGCGGTCGATGTCGAAGTTCATCAGGCCCGGGTCGGTCTTGGGGTCCAGCGCATAGACCGCAGTCGGCGCCACGATCATGTCTCCGGCCTTCAGGGTGCAGCCATCGATCACGGTGTCCGCGATAATCTCGCGGGCATCGGTAATTAGCGGCAGGCGGCGCATTATTTCGCCGACGACCGCGGGGATGATCGCAAAGTCGGCGGCGATGCGCTGCTGCACTTCGGGGTGGCGGGCCAGCGTCTGCATCGCAAAGCCCATCAGGTTCACCACCGTATCCAGCCCGCCGACCATCGCCTGCGAGGCAAGGTTGATCGCCTCGGTCGCGGTGATCGGACGGCCCCGGATCATGCCGTCGGCAATGTGGGTGAGCAGGTCGCTGCGGCCCGATCCGCGCCGTGCGTCCAGCACCGGCAGCAGATAGTCGCGGAACGCGTCGCTGGCCTCGGCGGGGGTCATCGAACCGTCGGGCCGGGTGAACTGGTCGGCCAGCTGTTTCAGCCGGGGCAGGTCGGATACCGGCAGGTCGACCAGCCGCATGAACACCCGCAGCGGCAGCTGCTCGGCAAATTCGTGGACGAAATCGCAGCGCTTGTTGGCGACAAATGTATCGATCAATTCGGCGCAGAGCGCTCGCACGTCCGGTTCCGACGGATTGATCGCTGCGCTGTACAGCTTGTCGTTGAGCAGCTTGCGGAACGGGCGATGCGTCGCGGGCGGCAGCGAAAGCGGGATGAAATTGCTGTAGGCTTCGCCGGCGGTCGATTTCGGCACCATCACGATCCGGCTGGAGAAACGGTCGGCGTCGGCATAGACCTGCCCGATCAGCTCGGGCGACAGCGCCAGCCAGTGCCCTTCGTTGTGCGGGGTCCAGACCAGGTCCTGCGGGGTATCCATGCGCAGGCGGACCCAGGCCTGGTGAAAGTCCGGTTCCACCGTGAACGGATTGAACATGTCGAAATCGATCACCCGGTCGGCGGGGACGTTATCGGGATATTTCGAGATCGTCTCGGCAACTGACATGGCACTCTCCAGACGCGCGTTCGTCCGCTCGACGCGCTTTCATACACACGTTATAAACTGGCGTGTCAGAGCGGGGTGAGTCAAGCTGGCTGATGCGCTCGCGGCGATCAAAAGACCGCGTAGATGCAGGTTTTGCCTTGTTCTGCCGGAACGTCTGCATTGCCGCCGTTTCATACAGGCTTTATAGGGTTCGCCGTTTGCGCGATCGCGGCCAACGAAGGCGCCGACGCAATTGTTACGCGAAAGATGGAGAGCAGAATGCCTGATTACGTCCAGTTGATCGACACGTTCCTGAACGCTTACAACGCCAAGGATTTCGATACGATGCGGGACATGATGGTCCCCGATATCGACATGGCACATTACAACCGGGGGGCGGTCTTCACCCACCGTGATCAATTGATGGAAGTGTTCCCGATCTTCGCCAATCTTTTGATGCCCGACCGGAAGTTTTCCCCGGCGTTGCGCGTTACCGCCAGCGGCAAAGTGGTGGTGCGGGAATCGGACTTTACCGGCACCGCCACCGATGATATCCAGAACTTTGCCACCAAGGGTGAAGCGCTCAAACTGCGCCTGTGCAGCGTGTTCCGCTTTAACGACGATGGCCTGATCGCCGAATGGCATGATCACGGCTGAACTCTGATACGCCTGCATCGACCCGCTCCGGCACATGCCGGGCAGGGTCGATGTCTGCAAACGACTTGCCACTTTAATTCATCGTGGACACCTGGCGTTTGCCCCGCTTTGCGCTGTTAAGGGTCAAACCCGACAAAACTTCGGAGAGTACGGCCATGCAGTATCAGATCGGCAGCTTTGCCGTCGAAGTCCGCGACGATGGCGTCGCGATCGTCACCTTTTCCCGTCCGCCGGTGAATTCGGTTTCCCTGTCGGTCTACGAAGACATCGGCCGGCTGACCGCGCAGCTCCAGGCCGACGAAACCGTTCGGGTCGTGGTGCTCACCGCGCCGGAATCCAGCCGCGCCTGGTGCGGCGGGGCCGATCTCAACGATTTCGTGGGCATGGATACCGCCAAGCGCAAGGAGCGCTACCGCTTCATCAATGAACAGCTCCCCGGCTTCTACCGGATGAGCCTGCCGACCATCGCGGCAGTCAACGGCCACGCGATCGGCATCGGCATGATCTGGTCGGGCCTGTGCGACATGCGCGTGGCGTGGGAAGCCGCCAAGTTCGCCTGCCCGGAAATCGACTATGGCCTCGTCTGCGGCGGCGCCGGGCTGTTCTCGATGCTCAAGATACCCGAGGCCAAGATGCGCGAGATCCTGTTCACCGGCCGCAAGTTCACCGCGCGCGAACTCGAACCCACCGGATTCCTCAACTACGTCGTCCCGCGTGAAGACGTGTTGCCCAAGGCGCTGGAGATCGCCGAGCAGATCGCGAAGAAAAGCCTGCTTTCTGTTCGCGCCCGCAAGATCGCGCAAGTCGAACTGGAAGGCCGCACCTGGATGGAAGCCTATCTCGATGCGCAGGCGCTCTCCGCCCAGCTCGTTGCCAGTGCCGACAGCGGCGAGGGCGTGACCGCCTTCCTCGAAGGCCGCGCGCCGGTCTACAAGGACGAGTAACAGCAGGGCAGTTGTCTTGACCGTTTGGTCGGTTTAAACCGGCCGCCCAGCCCGGTGCAACGACACCGGGTGCGGGCGCTTCCGCCCGGGGAGAGAGGACAGGATCATGCAAGGTCTCAACGGAAAATCGATCGTCGTCACTGGCGCCGGCAGCGGGATCGGCGCGGCTGTGGCCACCATGCTCGGCGCTGCCGGCTGCAAGGTAAGTGTAGCGGATCTCAACGCCGATAGCGCCGCCGCAGTCGCTGCAGCCATCGTCAGCGCGGGCGGAACGGCCCAGCCGGTCACCGCCAACGTCGCCGACGAAGCCTCGGTCGAGGCGATGGTTGCGGCGGCGGTATCTGCTTACGGCCGCCTCGACGGCGCCTGCAACGCGGCGGGCGTGCCGCAAGTCGGCCGGTCGCTGCACGAAGTGTCGCTGGAAGAGTGGGACCGCTGCCACGGGGTGAACCTGCGCGGCCTGTTCCTGTGCAACAAGCATGAGATCGCGGCGATGCTGGAAACTGGCGGCGGCGCCATCGTGAACATCGCGTCGACGGCGGCGATGGTTGGCTTCCCCAACGGCGCGGAATATTGCGCCAGCAAGGCCGGTGCGATGGGGCTGACGCGCGGCGCGGCGATCGATTACGCCACGCGCGGCATCCGCATCAATGCCGTGCTGCCCGGCGGTACGCTGACCCCCATGTTGAAAGGCGCGATGGCTAACGACCCGGGGCTGGAACCGGCACTGGCGGCGGTCCACCCGATGAACCGCTTTGGCCAGCCAGAAGAAATCGCCAGCGCGGTGCGCTGGCTGCTGTCTGACGAATCGACCTTTGCCACCGGCGCTGCCTTTGCAATCGACGGCGGGCATACCGCCATTTGAAGGCGTCAGACGACCTTGAAGCGGACGGCCGGTGCCGTCCGCTTCATCCCGTATAATCAGACAATCGCGCTGAGGTGCCCGAACGCATCGGCGACGACCTGCGTGTCGACGAACTCGCGGTAAAGCACCAGTTGCTCGCCCTGGAAGCGCAGCAGCGTGATGTACTTCTGGCGATAGGGCTTGCCCGCGAACACGCCTTCGCCATTGTACTGGGCCAGGATCATGTTCGGATCGGCCATGCCCAGGATCTCGATGTCGCTGAACGTCAGCCCCAGCTTGGTCGCGACCAGCTGGAACAGCCCCGCACAGTGGTCCTTGCCCGCCACTTGCGCCGGGAGGCCAACCGCCTGGCCGAACGGAAACTCCATGACGATGTCGGGATGAAGCCCCGCCACCCAGCCCGGTTCGAACGGCGTGAATGCGCTGAACATGGCCCGGCTGTGCGCAATATTAGCCTCGCGCAAGGCATTGTCGTCCGTGCTCACACCATCTCTCCACCCGGTTGCCGGCTTAAGGCGGCGATTATTGCCGCCAGCCGCCGCTATTGAACTGCGGACCATATGGTCCGCCGCGTCTGCGCAGCGCATAAGTTCTTCGTATCGGCAACATAAAACCAGCTTATCTGCAAGAGCGCCACACAGAATGAGGTGGCCCCGGAAATTTGGACAGGCTGCTAATTGTCCCGCCTTCGGTTTCAAACCCCCGGCTTCAGCCGCCGACTCGCTCGATAGCGGCTATGGACTACAGCACGGGCAGTCACACGCTGTTTCACCATCGCCATCACCTCGTCTGGGCGCCCAAGTATCGCTACAAGGTGCTGCACGGCGAGGTCCGCACGCGGCTGCGTGACATCATCCGGCAGGTTTGCGCCGAGATGGGCGTGACCATCGTCAGCGGGGTGTTGTCGCGGGATCATGTCCACATGTTCGTCGAAATCCGGCCCCATATCCGGGTCTGCGACTTCGTGCGCAAGGCCAAGGGGCGCTCGTCGCGCAAGATCCAGCAGGAGTTCGAGCATATCCGCAAGCGCTACTGGGGGCAGCGCTTCAGGGCGAGGGGCTACTTATCGACCACCAGCGGCAACATCACCGACAATGTCATCCTGAACTATCTGGAC
>JANLUV010000383.1:0-8476 GCA_031363685.1 Alphaproteobacteria bacterium
CCGCGCTGGTGCTGCAGTTCATCATCGATTTCATCGAGGACCGGATGATCCCGGCCACATTGCGCGCGGGGGCACGGCTGGTCGGGCTGGTCAGCGTCATGGCCGCGCTCGCGGTGGCGTTTGTGCCGCCCGAATGGCGCAACCTGGCCGACCGGATCTACGTGTTCACGTTCATCCCGCTGCCGCCGCTGGTGCTGGCGATGACGGTTGTCGCGTGGCGCCGCGGCAGCCGCTCGATCCGGGTGCTGGCGATTGCCTGGGCGCTGCCAACGGCGATGGCGGTGGCGCGGATTGCCGACCGCCTGCACCTGATCGATTCGGACATCATCGAGCAATATTCGCTGGTCGTGGCGATGAGCGTGGAGGCCTTGCTCAGCTCGCTCGCGATGGCGTTCCGCATCAAGCTGATCACCGACGAGCGGGATCGCGCGCTGGCTGATGAACGCGCCGCGCGCCACCTCGCCAGCGTCGATTCGCTCACCGGGCTGCTGAACCGCCGCGCGCTGCTCCAGCAGGTGATCGACTGGGCCAGCCCCGAACCGCTGCGCCTGCTGCTGGTTGATATCGACCGGTTCAAGCTGGTCAACGATTGCCACGGCCACCTGGTCGGGGACGAGGTCCTGCGCGAAGTCGCCGAGGTGCTGGCCATGCGCTCCGACTTGCGCGCCAGCGTCGCGCGACTCGGCGGCGAGGAGTTTGCGCTGATCGGCACGGCCGACGAATTGCACGAGGGCATTGCGCTGGCCATCCTGGCGGATATCCGGGCGCGGACCATGACCGGCAATGTCCGGATCACGGTCAGCATCGGTATGGCCGAAGGGCTGGTCTGCTGCGAGGACGAATGGCGCGAACTGTACCGCCGGGCCGATGCGGCGCTGTACCGGGCCAAGGCGGAAGGACGCAATCGCGCGGTTCACGGCGATCCGGCCGCAGTCCATCCGTCGGAACCGGCGCTCCCGTTCGAAGATGTGCCCGCCCGCCGGGGCGATCCGCGCATCGCCGCCTGAGCGCCCTTCGGCCAACATCTTCGCACGTGCAGCAATAGAGACTTGGCAAAGCCGGTTCTGTGGTGCAGACCTTGGGCGGAGCGGGGGTCTATGCGCACAACCGAGACGACCAGTTACGACGAGATGTTCGATGGCGAAGGCGCCGTCAGGGCGGCCTACGCGGGCTACCATGAATGGTTCGACGCGCAGGACAAGGGCTGGATGAAAAAGCAGTCCGCCGAGGCTGAACGCGTCTTTCGCCGCACCGGGATCACCTTCAACGTCTATGGCGACGATGCCGGTGAAGAACGGCTGATCCCGTTCGACATGGTGCCGCGGATCATCGCCGCGAACGAATGGCACAAGTTGTCGCGCGGGATCGAACAGCGGGTCCGCGCGCTCAACGCCTTCCTCCACGATGTCTACCACCGCCAGGAAATCGTCCGCGCCGGCAAGCTGCCCGAACGCCTGCTGCGCGAAAACGATGCCTACCTGCCGCAGATGGCCGGGTTTGTGCCGCCGGGCGGAATTTATACGCACATCGTCGGGGTCGATCTGGTCCGCACCGGGCCCGATGATTTCATCGTACTTGAAGACAACGCCCGCACGCCCTCCGGCGTCTCCTACATGCTGGAGAACCGCGAGACGATGATGGCGATGTTCCCCGAATTGTTCACCCGCGTGCGCGTCCGCCCGGTCAGCGACTATCCCCGCCGCCTCGCCCGCAGCCTCGCTGCCTGTGCCCCGCCGGCCGCACATCACGGCCCGGGCGAACGGCCGACCGTGGCGGTACTGACGCCCGGCATCTACAATTCGGCCTATTTCGAACACGCCTTCCTGGCCGACCAGATGGGCGCCGAACTGGTTGAAGGCAGCGACCTGCGCGTGATCGACGGGCGGATCGCGATGCGCACCACGCGCGGCTGGCAGCCGGTCGATGTGATCTATCGCCGGGTCGATGACGCATATCTCGATCCGCTCACTTTCAACCCGACCTCGATGCTCGGCGTGCCCGGGATCATGGACGTCTACCGCTCGGGCGGGATCACCATCGCCAACGCGCCCGGCACCGGGATCGCCGACGACAAGGCGATCTACAGCTTCATGCCCGAGATCGTCGAGTTCTACACCGGCGAGAAGCCGATCCTCCAGAACGTGCCGACCTGGCGCTGCTCGGAAGCGGATTCGCTGGCTTATGTGCTCGATAACCTGGCCGACCTGGTGGTCAAGGAAGTCCACGGCTCGGGCGGCTACGGCATGCTGATCGGGCCAACCTCGTCCAAAAAGGAACTCGCCGCGTTCGAGGCCAAGCTGCGGGCCCGGCCCGACAACTATATCGCCCAGCCGACCCTGTCGCTCTCGACCTGCCCGATCTTCACCAACGCCGGCCTGGCCCCGCGCCATCTGGACTTGCGGCCGTTCGTGCTGGTCAGCCCGGACGCGATCGACATCACCCCGGGCGGGCTGACCCGCGTGGCGATCAAAAAGGGCTCGCTGGTGGTCAACTCGTCGCAGGGCGGGGGCACCAAGGACTCCTGGGTGCTGGAGGACTGATCGATGCTCGGACGTTCAGCCAACGGCATCTT
Source organism: Alphaproteobacteria bacterium (assembly GCA_031363685.1). Lineage (GTDB taxonomy): Bacteria > Pseudomonadota > Alphaproteobacteria > Sphingomonadales > Sphingomonadaceae > Novosphingobium. The sequence goes on from JANLUV010000383.1 coordinate 2,573, forward strand.
CTGGATGTTTCGCTATCTCGAACGGGCGGAAAACACCGCCCGCCTGCTCGACGCGGGCTTCCGCATGGCGCTCACCCGCGGCGCCTCGGTCTCGACCGAGGAATGGCGCTCGGTGCTGATCACGATGGGGATCGACCGCAAGTTCAAAGCTGCGGGCGGTGAATACTCCGGTGCGGCGGTGTGCAACTTCATCCTGCGCGACAAGGACAATTCCGCCAGCGTCCTGCACATGATCGAAGAGGCCCGCACCAATGCGCGCATGGTCCGCACCGCGATCACGCGTGAGGTGTGGGAGGCTACCAACGAAGCGTGGATGATCCTCAGGGACCTGCTCGCCCACCCGGTGCGCGAAACCAACCTGGGTGAACTGCTCGGCCAGATCCGCCGCCAGACAACGCAAGTGCGCGGCGCGATGGAAGGCACGATGCTGCGCAACGATATCTTCAATTTCGCGCGCATCGGAACCTTCATCGAACGGGCCGATAACACCGCGCGAATTCTCGATGTGAAGTACCATGTGCTGCTGCCCTCGGTGGCGTGGGTCGGCTCCAGCCTTGATCACGTGCAGTGGGAAACCGTGCTGCGCTCGGTCGCCGGGGACCGGGCCTATCGCTGGCTCAACGGCGGCAGGATGGACGCCAAGGGCATCGCCGAATTTCTTATCCGCGATGGCCGGTTCCCGCGCAGCCTGGCCTTCTGCTATGACAAGCTGCGCAGCAACATGGCCAACCTCGCCCGCAGCTACGGCTGCGAAACCCACGCCCATGAACTGCTGCGCAACGCCGGGGCGCAACTGCACCAGACCAGCATCGAACAGATCGTCGAAGCGGGCCTGCACCAGTTCATCGTCGCGTTCATTGCCTGCAACACCGAAATCGCGCAGGCAATTGCGCACGACTATCGCTTCAGCGCATAATCAGGAACTTGCAGCCATGCGTCTCGCGGTCCGCCACGTCACTCACTACCGGTTCGATCCGCCGCTGGTCCACGGGCTGCAGCGTCTGCGCCTGACCCCGAAGGAATCGCACGACCAGAGCATCGCTGCGTGGACGATGGAACTGACGGGCGGCAAGATCGAGGCCGAGTACGACGATCACAACTGCAACCACGTTATGCTGGTGTCGGTCCTGCCGGGAACGACGGAACTGTCGATCGCCTGCACCGGCGTCGTCGATACCGCCGAACGGGCCGGGGTGGTGGGCAAGCACAGCGGCAAGCTGCCGGTGTGGAGCTTTCTCAACCAGTCGCCGCTGACCCGGCCGGGCCCGAAACTGCGCGCGCTGGTCGCCCGCCTGGCGCGTGACGCAGAGGCCGCCCCGTCTGACCCGGTCGCACTGCTGCACGCACTGTCGCAGGCCGTGCTCGAAGCGGTCGCCTACGAGCCGGGCCACACCGACGCGGCCACCACCGCCGAAGAGGCGCTGGCGGCCGGGCAAGGGGTCTGCCAGGACCATGCCCATATCTTCATCGGCGCCGCCCGCGCACTGGGCATCCCGGCCCGCTATGTCAGCGGCTACCTGATGATGGACGACCGGATTGAGCAGGAAGCCGGGCACGGCTGGGCCGAAGCCCATGTCGATGGCCTTGGCTGGATCGGCTTCGATGTGTCCAACGCGATCAGCCCCGATGCGCGCTATATCCGTGTCGCTTCGGGACAGGACTATGCCGAAGCCGCGCCCGTAACGGGGATAAGCTTCGGCGCCAGCGCCTCGACGTTGTCGGTCAGCCTTGCGGTCGAGCAGCAGGCAGTTCAACAATAACGGTTGTGGCGCAGGCGAATCGGCGCCGCCGCAGGGATGGTATGGGCGCGATGACAGAAAAACGGGGCATAGCCGCATGACCTACTGCGTGGGCATGATGCTCGATCGCGGGATCGTGCTGATGAGCGATACCCGCACCAATTCGGGCGTCGACAACATTTCGGTGTTCCGCAAGATGTATCACTGGGAAGTCCCCGGCGAACGCATCATCGCGATCATGACCGCAGGCAACCTCGCCACCACCCAACACGTGGTCAGCCAGCTGGAAGAGCGGACCAAGACCCCGAAAGACCGCCACAATTCGCTGCTCGAAGCCGATACGATGTTCCAGGTGGCGGGCATCGTCGGCAAGCTGCTCAACGAAACGATCCGCGAACGGCAAAGCTTCAACGGCCAGGAAGGGCAGGGCCGCTTCACCGCGTCGATGATCGTCGCCGGCCAGATCAAGGACATGGAACCGCGCCTGTTCATGGTCTACCCCGAAGGCAACTTCATCGAAGCCAGCTACGACACCCCGTTCTTCCAGATCGGCGAAACCAAGTACGGCCGCCCGATCCTGCTGCGCGGCTACGACAAGGGTATGAGTTTTGAGGACGCGATGAAGCTGCTGATGGTCAGCTTCGATTCCACCCTCAAGGCCAACCTCTCGGTCGGCCTCCCGCTCGACATGCTGGTGTTGCAAAAAGACACGTTCGAGCCGCTCCACGCCAAGCGCATCACCGCCGCCGATCCCTATTTCCATCAGATCTCCTCCGGCTGGGGCGAAGCCCTGAAACGCGCGTTCTATTCGCTGCCGGACTACTCGTTCACCGATCCGCCGCCCGCCCCGGCGGAGTAGGTTTGCCGTAACGCTACTTGCAAAACGCCTTCCCGCTCAGTTCCAGATGGAAGTGATCGTGGTGCGATGGGTTGTACGCCGGGCCCAGCACCGTGCCGAACCGCTTGCACGCGCTGGCGTGAACGGTTTGCAGGAACGCACGGGTTTGCGGCTGGCCTGAATACCAGTCCCCAGACACGGAAATGCGGCGGCCGTCGGCCAGCACGAACGCGGCAATATCGATCGCGTTTGCCGTCGCGTGGGCCGACATGCGCGACGAACCCGCCACCGTGCGGCAGTTGTAGCTGCCCATCGTCTCGATCCGTGCCAGCGGACTGCCCAGGATCTGCCGCGCCGCGCGGTCCACGCCGAACCGTGCCCAGGCGGCGAGCGTGCCGGCCAGCGGGCAGGTGACCGGGCCAAGGTTGATCACGCCCAGTTGCAAACTGTCGCTGCGCAGGCTGACCAGTTTCACCGTGTTGAGCGTCGAACATCCCGCGCCGAAATACTGGTCGGGCAGGGGGGTGAAGGCGGCGCTGCTGCGGCCCAGTGTCGCCAGGCAGGCCTGCGCATCGGGGCGCGGCGAGATGTACTGGGTGGAGCGGCGCAACGGTGCTGGCTGCCGTCCTTCGGGGATCGCCCCGCAGGCAGCGAGCGTGGCCATCAGGGGCACGAAGATCAGGCTCCGGCGCATGCATCCGTCCTTGCGCTGCGCATGGTTAACATATCGCACCCAAAAGGAGCATCCGCTTTCTTACGGCGGTTACCCCCGGGCCGACGGGTGCTGCGGGGCGCTTCTTCCTTGACTTGCTGCGGTGCGGGACTATGGGCGGCGCCGGGCCACGCGGTCCCAACGCCGCGCGTGCTCTCTGCAAGGAGAGACTACATGACTGTTACTGCTCCGGCGCGCAAACCCCAAGGGATTCCGGCGCGCCCGTTCTTTTCTTCCGGGCCTTGCGCCAAGCCGCCCGGCTACTCCGCCAGCAAACTCGCCACCGAATCGCTCGGCCGCTCGCACCGTGCCAAGATCGGCAAGGCGCGCCTACAGTACTGCATCGACCTGATGCGCGAAGTGCTCCAGCTCCCCGCTACCCACCGCATCGGCATCGTGCCCGGTTCCGATACCGGCGCCTTCGAAATGGCGATGTGGACGATGCTCGGCGCGCGCGGTGTAACCACGCTGGCGTGGGAAAGCTTCGGTGAAGGCTGGGTCACCGATGCGGTCAAACAGCTGAGGCTCGAACCGACTGTCATGCGCGCCGATTACGGCCAGCTGCCCGATCTCGACAAGGTTGATTGGGCGGATGACGTGCTGTTCACCTGGAACGGCACCACCAGCGGCGTGCGCGTACCCGACGGCGAATGGATCCCGGAAAGCCGCGAAGGCCTGTCGTTCGCCGACGCGACCAGCGCGGTGTTTGCCTATGACATTCCGTGGGACAAGATCGATGTCGCCACGTTCTCGTGGCAGAAGGTGCTGGGCGGCGAAGGCGGCCACGGCGTCCTGATCCTCGGCCCCCGCGCCGTGCAGCGGCTGGAGGAATATACCCCCGCCTGGCCGCTGCCCAAGGTGTTCCGCCTCGTGTCCAAGGGCAAGCTCACCGAAGGCGTGTTCAAGGGCGAGACGATCAACACCCCGTCGATGCTCGCGGTCGAAGACGCGATCTTCGCGCTCGAATGGGCGAAATCGGTCGGCGGGCTGGACGGGCTCAAGGACCGCTGCACCGCCAATTCCGATGCGCTGGCCAAAATCGTGGCGACGCGCGACTGGCTCGGCCACCTCGCGGTCGATCACGGCACCCGCTCGAAGACCTCGGTCTGCCTGACCGTCGCCGGCGCCGACGAAGCCTTCATCAAGGCGTTCGCCGCGCTGCTGGAACAGGACGGCGCGGCCTATGACATCGCCGGTTACCGCGATGCCCCGCCGGGCCTGCGGATCTGGTGCGGCGCGACGGTCGACACCGCCGACATCGAAGCGCTCGGGCCGTGGCTCGATTACGCTTATGCCAGCCTGAAGCAATAATTCGCGTCATCCCGGGCTGACCCCGGGACCGCTGGCCGCATCGCACGACGCCCGAACGCCGTCGAACGCGCCAGCCCAGCCGACAGCGGTCCCGGATCATGTCCGGGACGACGAACAGGATCACCACCATGACCAAGCCCAAAGTCCTCATTTCCGACAAGATGGACCCCAACGCCGCCCGCATTTTCCAGGAGCAGGGCTGCGACGTCGATGTCATCACCGGCAAGACCCCGGAAGAACTGAAGGCGATCATCGGCCAGTACGATGGCCTTGCGATCCGCAGCTCGACCCGCGTCACCAAGGAAATCCTCGATGCCGCCACCAACCTCAAGGTGATCGGCCGCGCCGGGATCGGCGTCGACAACGTCGATATTCCTGCCGCTTCGGCCAAGGGCGTGGTGGTGATGAACACCCCGTTCGGCAACTCGATCACCACCGCCGAACACGCCATCGCGCTGATCTTCGCGCTGGCCCGGCAGTTGCCCGAAGCCAACGCCCAGACCCAGGCGGGCCTGTGGCCGATGAACGGCTTCATGGGTGTCGATGTCACCGGCAAGACGCTCGGCCTGATCGGCGCGGGCAACATCGGCTCGATCGTCGCCGCCCGCGCGCTGGGTCTCAAGATGAAGGTCGTCGCCTACGATCCGTTCCTGACCGCTGAACGCGCGGTGGAAATGGGCGTGGAAAAGGCCGATCTCGATACCCTGCTGGCCAGGGCGGACTTCATCACCCTGCACACCCCGCTGACCAATGAAACGCGCAACATCCTGTCCGCCGAAAACCTGGCCAAGACCAAGAAGGGCGTGCGCATCGTCAATTGCGCGCGCGGCGGGCTGGTTGATGAAGTCGCGCTCAAGGCCGGGCTCGATTCGGGCCACATCGCCGGCGCCGCGCTCGACGTGTTCGTGACCGAACCCGCCGCCGCATCGCCGCTGTTCGGGACCCCGAACTTCATCTGCACCCCGCACCTCGGCGCCTCGACCACCGAAGCACAGGTCAACGTCGCGCTGCAGGTGGCCGAACAGATGGCGGACTACCTCGTCAACGGCGGCGTCACCAACGCGCTCAACATGCCCTCGCTCAGCGCCGAGGAAGCGCCCAAGCTCAAGCCCTACATGGCGCTGGCGCAGCAGCTCGGCAGCCTCGTCGGCCAGCTGACGACCAGCGCGGTGCCGCGCATTTCGATCCACACCGAAGGCGCAGCGGCCGAACTCAACGCCAAGCCGATCGTCGCTGCCGTGCTGGCCGGGTTCATGCGGGTGCAGTCGGATACGGTGAACATGGTCAACGCCCCGTTCCTCGCC
>JANLUV010000391.1:0-2288 GCA_031363685.1 Alphaproteobacteria bacterium
TCTCTCCGGCACCCCCGGTTGCCGGGGTGATCTGGCCCATCTTCTCAGACCGTTCCGGCGGCTGCAAGCGGCGTTTCACTCCGGTTGCAGTGCCGTTGCTGTGCGGTTGCAAACTCAGCGGCGCAGGCACGGCCCCACCAGCCGGATCGCTTCGGCGATCGAGGCTTCGGCCGACAGGGCGGTGGTGTCGAGCACCACCGCGTCGGGCGCCGCAACCAGCGGAGCTTCGGCACGGGTGCGGTCCCGCAGGTCGCGCGCGGCCAGATCGGCTTCGATTTCGTCAAGCGTTACAGTGACTTCGCGCGCCTGCATTTCCAGAAAACGCCGCTGCGCCCGTACGCCGACCAAGGCGGTGACGAACAGCTTGGCCGCCGCTTCGGGGGCGATCACCGTTCCGATATCGCGCCCGTCCAGCACCGCTCCGCCGGGCTGGAGGGCGAAGCTGCGCTGGCGCTCGAACAGCGCCCGGCGGACGGCGGGATGGACCGAAACGCGGCTCGCCAGCCCGCCGGTTTCCTCGCTCCGCAAAGCGGGATCGGTCAGCAGGCCGTCGGGAAAATCAGCCCCCTCCAATGCGTTAGAGGGATCGTCAGGGTTCCCGCCGGCCAGCAGAACCTGCCGTCCCACCGCACGGTAGAGCAGCCCGGTATCGAGGTGCGGCAGCCCGAAATGCGCCGCCAGCGCCTTGGCGATAGTGCCCTTGCCCGAAGCAGTCGGCCCATCGACCGCGATGATCGGCATCACCCGGTCCGCCCCGTACGAAATGCCTTGGCGAGGCCATAGATCGCGATCGCGGACCAGAACGCCTCCAGCACCAGCGAAGCCGGGTTGACGTTCACCAGCAGCGAAACGGTCAGCAGGATCGCACCGGCCAGGTTCAGGCCATGCTGGACGTAAGGGTTGGGCCGGTCCTTCCCGGTGCCGTAGGCATAGGCGGCGACAACCGCTGCCATTCCGGCGAATCCGCAAGCATTTGCAATGGTTTCGCCCAGCGGCAGGATCATGTCGAAAGTCCGTCCAGCAGCCGTTCGAACACCGGAAAACTGGTCGCGATCGGGCGGGTATCGTCCACTGCGACGCCGGCCTTGCTGGCCAGCCCGGCGACCGCCATCGCCATCGCGATGCGGTGATCGAGATGGGTTGCCACCGCCGCGCCCGGCGGGGTGCCTGGCAGCGGATCGCCCCCGGTGCCGTCGATGATCAGCCCGTCTGCGGTCTCGGTGACGCGCGCGCCGGCCAGCTCCAGCGCGGCGCGCATCACCGCGATGCGGTCTGATTCCTTGACTCGCAGTTCCTCCAGCCCCGACGTGACCGTGCGGCCCTTGGCCAGCGCGGCGGCGACGAACAGCACCGGGAACTCGTCGACCATGCTGGGGACGACTGCCGGGTCGATGGCAATTCCGGTCAGCGCCGAATGGCGCACATGCAGGTCCGCCACCGGTTCGCCGCCAACCTCGCGCCGGTCCAGTTCGACGATGCTGCCGCCCATCAGGCGCAGCACATCGAACAGCGCGGCGCGCGTGGGATTGAGGCCGACGTTCTCGATCACCAGATCCGACCCCGGCACGACCAGCGCGGCCACCACGAAGAACGCGGCGGACGAGGGATCGCCCGGCACGACGATGCGCTGCGGGCGGAACTCCGCCTCGCCGCGCAGGCGGATGATCCGGGTGCCGTCGAGTTCAACTTCCACCTCAAGTTCGGCGCCGAACCCCATGAGCATGCGCTCGGAATGGTCGCGCGTCGGGATCGGCTCGATCACCGTGGTGATACCGGGCGTGTTGAGCGCCGCCAGCAGGATCGCGCTTTTCACCTGCGCCGATGCGACCGGCAGGCGGTACTCGATCGGCACCGCCGGTGCTGCGCCGCGCAGCATCAGCGGCAAGCGGTTTCCGGGCGATGCGGTGAATTCCGCCCCCATGCGCGACAGTGGCTCGATCACCCGGCCCATCGGGCGTTTCGACAGGCTCGCGTCGCCGATGAAGCTGGCGGTGATCGCATGGGTAGCGACCAGGCCCATCAACAGGCGGGTGGAAGTGCCGGAATTGCCCATGTCGAGCGCCTGCCCGGGCTGAAGCAGCCCCCCGACGCCGACGCCGTGGATGACCCATTCCGCCCCAGAATCGCCTTCCGAGCCGCGCCGTTCAATGGTGGCGCCCATCGCCCGCATCGCGGCGGCGGTCGAAAGCACGTCCTCGCCTTCGAGCAGCCCGGTCACCCGGCTTTCCCCGACCGCGAGCGCAGCCAGCATCAGCGAGCGATGGCTGATCGACTTGTCGCCGGGCACG
>JANLUV010000141.1:0-2565 GCA_031363685.1 Alphaproteobacteria bacterium
CCTCGGCCGTGTGATCGGGGTTGAAGTAGCCTTCGCCCACGACGAACGCCACCCGCGCGACCTTGCCTGACGAGGTGCTGAAGATTTCGCCGTTGAAGGTGGTGTCGCGGTGGCCGAGCCAGACCACGGTCGGCGCGATGATCGACGGCGGGCCCATCGGCACCTCGCCCGCGCTGATTTCCGACTGCCAGTCGTCGGTGGTGGATTCCTTGCCGCCGAAGAACACTTCGCGGTTCATCCGGGTCACCGCCATCGGCGCGATCGCGTTGACCGTGATGCCGGTGCCCAGTGCCTCGCGGGCCAGGCACTTGGTCAGGCCAGCGACGCCGAGCTTGGCCGCACCATAGGGGATCAGCGTCTCGTTACCGGCAAAGCCCGCGTTCGAGGTGACGTTGACAATCCGGCCGAAGTTTTGCGCGGCCATGTGCGGCCAGACCGCTGCACAAAGGTGGAAGGTGCCGTCCAGCGTGACCTGCTGCATCAGGCGCCAGTGATCCTCGTCGATCTCGGTCAAGGGCGCAAAGCGGATGATCCCGGCGTTGTTGACCAGCACGGTGACCTTGCCGAACGTGTCGAGCGCGGTCTGGACGATCGCCTCGGCGCCTTCGCGCGTACCAACCGAATTGGCATCGGCCACGGCGCGGCCACCGGCGGCGACGATTTCATCGACGACCTGCTGCGCGACCGGCACCGCAACGCCGTTGCCGTCCATTTCCTTGCCCAGATCGTTGACCACCACCGCCGCGCCGCGTTCGGCAAAGGCCAGTGCATATTCGCGGCCCAGGCCTCGGCCAGCACCGGTCACGATCACCACTTCGTCGTCAAACCGCATGGTCATGGTATTGTCCTCTCCGCAAGGAACCGCCCGGTCCGTGTTTGAACCGGGCGGTTCCTTGTTGTTATTTTCAGGCTGGCTTGGTTATTTTCAGGCCGGAATTTCGAACAGGCCGGCCGCGCCCATGCCGCCCGCGATGCACATCGAGACGACCGCATAGCGCACGCCGCGCCGTTTGGCTTCGATCAGCGCGTGGCCGACCAGGCGGCTGCCGGTCATCCCGAACGGGTGGCCCAGCGCGATCCCGCCGCCATCGACGTTGAGGATCGCGGGATCGATCCCCAGCTTGTCGCGGCAGTAGAGCGCCTGGCTGGCAAACGCCTCGTTGATTTCCCACAGTCCGATGTCGCTGACCTTGAGGCCGGCGCGGTCAAGCAGCTTGGGCACGGCGAAGACCGGGCCAATGCCCATTTCCTCGGGCGCGCAGCCAGCCGCCTGAAAGCCGCGGAAGATGCCCAGGATCGGCAGGCCTTCCTTCTCGGCCATCGCACGGTCCATCAGCACTTGCGCGGCGGCGCCATCGGACAGCTGGCTAGCGTTGCCGGCGGTGACGTACTTGCCTTCCTTGACGACCTGGCCGTCCTTCCACACCGGCTTCATCGCGGCGAGAATTTCAAGCGTGGTGTCGGCGCGGATGCCTTCATCGACCGACAGGGTCAGGTCGTCGGTCCCGGTGATCGAGCCGTCGCGGGCGATCAGGTTCTTGCGCACGGCTATTGGCGCGATTTCATCGGTGAAGCGGCCCGCCGCAGCGGCGGCGGCGGCGCGTAGCTGGCTCTGCAGGCCGAATTCGTCCTGCGCGGCGCGGCTGATGCCATAGCGTTCGGCGACGATTTCGGCGGTCTCGATCATCGCCATGTAGGCGTGGGCCGCGCCTTCGATCACTTCGGCCGGCTGGGTGCGATAGGTCGGGGTATGGGCGTTGCGGGTGTGCGTGACCGATTCGGCGCCGCCCGCGACGGCAACATCGAGATCGCCCGCGATAATCCCGCGCGCGGCGAACGCCACGGCGGTCAGGCCCGAACCGCACTTGCGGTCCATCGTCGTCGCCGGGACCGAGAACGGCAGTTTGGCCGCGAACGTCGCGGTGCGGCCCAGGTTGTTGCCCTGCGTGCCGAACTGGCTGGCGACGCCATAGGCAATGTCGTCGATCCGCACGGGGTCGATCCCGGCGCGCGCGATCGCGGCGTTGATCGCGTGGGCGGCAAGGCGCGGCGCGTCGGTATCGTTGAAGGCACCCTTGAACGCGCGGGCGATCGGGGTGCGGGCAGTCGAGACAATGGCAGCTTCACGCATCAGAACTGGTTCCAGTATTCTAGTTCGAGAAATTCACTGACGGACCGGATGAACTTGTCGCGCTGCTCGTGATGCAGCCAATGGGTTCCGCCGGGAAATGGGATGATCCGATGATTGCGCAAGCGGGCGAGCCGCTCGGCTGGTGGCAGCGGCACCCACCCGGCATCGCCATACAGCAGCAGCGCCGGGCATTCGATCGCATCGAGGATCTGGTCCTGCTCCAGCCCGAACTGGTCGTGCGGGGCGCGCGGCAGCAGGCCCGGATCGAACTTCCAGTGCCACGTGCCATCGCCGTGGAGCCGCACCCCGTGGGCGGCGAGATGATCCAGCGTTGCGGCATCGAGCAACTGCTGTTCGCGCTGCATCCGCGCGCGCGCGGCGGCGCGGGGGGGGTTGCCCCCCCGCGCGCCCCCGCGGGGGGGCAGGGGGGGGGC
>JANLUV010000495.1:0-9283 GCA_031363685.1 Alphaproteobacteria bacterium
GGCATCCGGATGGTTCGGATCGACCGGATCACGGGCAAGCTGATTTCGGCCAAGAACTATGTGCCGACGACCTGGGCTACCGGTTATGACCTGACCACCGGCCGCCCGATCGAAACGCCCGAGGCGCGCTATCCCAACGCCGCGTTCACCTCGTTCCCGGGGGCGCTGGGCGGGCATAACTGGCAGCCGATGGCCTACAGCCCGAAGACGGGTCTGGCTTATATCCCGGCGCAGGACGCGCCGTTCCGGTATGAGGAAACCGGCTATTACAAGTACCGGCCGGGCGCGTGGAACCTGGGCGTCGATCTGGCGGGCGCAACTCCGCCGGATGACAAGGCGCAGTTCAAGGCGATCCGCGCGATGCTCAAGGGCCGCCTGATTGCGTGGGATCCGGTCGAACAGAAGGAAGTGTGGCGGGTCGACTATACCGGCCCGTGGAATGGCGGCGTGCTGGCGACGGCGGGTAACCTGGTGTTCCAGGGTGACTTGACGGGCAAGTTCCGGGCTTTCACCGCCAACAAGGGCAAGGAGCTATGGTCGTATGACCTCGGCATGCCGGTGATGGGTTCGCCGGTGACCTTCAAGGCTGGCGGACAGCAGTATGTCGCAGTGGTTTCGGGCTGGGGCGGGGCCTATGCGCTGACCAGTTCGTTCACCGACGATCCGCGCCCGCAGCCCAACGGCCGCCTGATGGTGTTCAAGCTGGGCGGCAAGGGCGTACTCCCGCCGGTCGAGCGGGCCGATCTGACCCCGGCCAATCCGGCTACGGACAGCTTCACCCCCGAACAGCTCGCCGCCGGCAAGTCGATGTACGAGAACCAGTGCTTCGCCTGTCACGGCCCGTCGGCCATTGGCAGCGGCGTGCTGCCCGACTTGCGGCGGTCGGGCGCGCTGCCAAACAAGGGGCTGTGGAACCAGATCGTTCACGGCGGCCTGCTCAAGGACAACGGGATGGTCGGCTTCGCGAAGGTTTATTCGGCTGACGATGTCGAAGCGATCCGCGCCTATGTTTCGTACCGCGCCGACGTGCTGAAGCAGGAAGAAGGAGCCAAGCCATGAGCAGTGCCGCAAGCGGGCCGTTCGTCCTGCCCGAAACGGCGGCGGTGCTGGAACTGGTCGCTGCCGCCGAGGGCCCGCATCTGGCTGACCTGTCGGCCGCGGACATGCGCGCAGTCTATCGCCAGATGGGCGAGGTGTTTGACGTGCCGGCCGAAGCCGATGTGCGCAAGGTCGATATCGATCACGATGGGCTGCCGCTTCGCGTTTACCACCCGGCGGCGCCGGTAGCCGGGCCGGTGATCGTCTATTTCCACGGCGGCGGCTGGGTGATCGGCGATCTGGAAACGCATGATCCGTTGTGCTCGGTGATCGCGAAGGTTTCCGGCCTGCGGGTCGTGGCGGTCGATTACCGGCTGGCGCCCGAACACCTCTGGCCGGCCGCGCATGACGATTGCCTCGCGGCAACCCGCTTCGTGCTCGGCAATCCGGCGCAGCTGGAAGCGCCGGTGACCGGTGTGGCGGTGGCGGGCGACAGCGCCGGCGGTAACCTTGCGTTCTACGTCGCAGCAGAACTTGGGCAAAGGCAGGTACTGGGGCAGTTGTTGATCTATCCGGCTGGCGATTGCACCGCGCCCGAGGGCGGCTCATACCGCGAATTTGCCGAGGGCTTCGTGCTTGACCGGAAACTGATGGACCGGTTCATCGGGGATTATCTGCCGGTTGAGGCGGACCGCGCGCTGGCGCCGCTGTCGCCATTGCTGGGCTCAATCGGGGCCGATGTTCCGCCCGCCGTAATCGTGGTCGCCGGGCTTGATCCGCTGCGCGATCAGGGCCGCGATCTGGCCGGGCGGATCGCCGCAACCGGGCAGGAAGTCCATTTCCTCGAAGGCGCCGGGCTGATTCATGGCCTTGCCACCATGCGCAAGGTATTCCCGACCGGTGACCGGCTGATTCGCCGCGCCGTGACGACCTTTACCGAAATGATCCGCACGAACTGATCTGCATACATGGCCGGCGAACCGGCGCCACGAATTGGGAGAGAACAATGCGCAACTACCTGCAATTCTATATCGACGGTGCCTGGGTCGATCCGGCCGGGGAACGCCGTCTTGATGTGATCAACCCCGCGACCGAACAGGTTGCGGGCACCATCAGCCTCGGCTCGACCGCAGATGTCGACCGCGCCGTCGCCGCCGCGCGCCGCGCTTTTGCGACGTTTGGCCATTCCGCCAAGAAGGAGCGGCTCGAACTGCTCGACGCGGTGATTGCCGCGCTTCACGCCCGCTCCAAGGATCTGGCCGAGGCGGTGCGCGCCGAAATGGGCGCCCCGGCGTGGCTGGCCGAAGGCGCGCATGTGCCCTTCGCCATCGCCCACTTCGAAACCGCGCGGAAGATCCTCGAGAGCTTCGAGGTCGAGACGCGGATGGGGCCGACGCTGTTGACCAAGGAACCCATCGGCGTTGTCGCGATGATCACGCCGTGGAACTGGCCGCTCAACCAGATTTCCTGCAAGGTCGCCCCGGCGCTGGCGGTTGGCTGCACCATGGTGCTGAAGGCATCCGAAGTCGCGCCGTTCAGCGCCCATGTGTTCGCCGAGGCGATGCATGCGGCGGGCGTGCCGGCCGGGGTGTTCAACCTGATCGACGGCGATGGCCCGGGCGTGGGTTCGGCGCTGGCGGCGCACCCCGATGTCGACATGGTCTCGTTCACCGGCTCGACCCGGGGCGGGATCGAAGTGGCGCGCAACGCCGCCGCCACGGTCAAACGGGTCCATCAGGAACTGGGCGGTAAATCGGCCAACATCATCCTGCCTGACGCCGACCTTGGCGCTGCCGTCAAGACGGGGGTCGAAGCGATGATGGTCAATAGCGGCCAAAGCTGTAACGCGCCGTCGCGCATGCTGGTCCCCGCCGCGCGCATGGGCGAAGCCGCCGAAATCGCCCGCACCACGATCGCCGCGCAAGTGGTTGGCGATCCGGGCGATCAGGTCAACCTCGGTCCGGTCGTCTCCGACGTGCAGTGGAACCGCATCCAGACCCTGATCAAGGCCGGCATCGACGAAGGCGCCAATCTGGTCGCCGGCGGACTGGGCAAGCCCGATGGGCTGAATGCCGGATACTACGTCAAGCCGACCGTATTCAGCGACGTGACCAACTCGATGACCATCGCGCGTGAGGAAGTGTTCGGCCCGGTGCTGGTCATCATCGGCTATGACGATGAAGAACAGGCGATCGAGATCGCCAACGACACGCCTTATGGCCTCGCCGGTTACGTCCAGTCGGGCGATATCGATCATGCCCGCAAGGTCGGCGCCCGCATCCGCGCCGGGCAGGTCGCGCTGAACTATGCCCCGCTCGATCTGGCGGCGCCGTTCGGCGGGTTCAAGCAATCGGGCAACGGCCGCGAATGGGGCGAGAACGCGTTCCATGAATTCATGGAGCACAAGGCTGTGCTGGGCTACGCCGAGGCCTGATGCGCGGTGGCGGATCGCGGCCTGCCTGGCTGCGGTCCGCTCTGACGGTGGCTTGGGAGAGTTCACAAAATGCAATCGGGCACCCCGGATACCATCACCGGCAGCTTCGCAGCCGCCGTGGCGCGGGCACCCGACGGTACGGCCATCCACTACTTCGGCCAGACGCTGACGTTTGCGCAGCTCGATACCGAAAGCGATGCGCTGGCCGCGCTGCTGGAGGATGCCGGACTGGTCGCGGGTGACCGGCTGATGATCTGTCTGCAGAACGTGCCGGACTTCATCATCGGTCTGCTTGCGGCGGCGAAGCTCGGGATGGTGACGGTTCCGGTCAACCCGATGTACCGCGAACGGGAACTGACCGCGTTGCAGCGTGATTGCAGTGCCGTTGCGATCATCGCCCACGACGTGTTCATCGACGATGTCGTCGCCCGGGTGGAGGGCTCGCCGGCGCTGCGGTTTGCAGTATCTCCGCTCGACCGGCAGCGCGATGGCCTTGGCCCGCTGGACGAACCGGCGCACGCCCGGATCGCGGCATCGGCGGTGCGGCTGGCCGAGGCCCTGCCCGCCGCCGCCGGGCGCAAGCCGCAGCGCGCGCACCAGCCTGACTCCGACGACACGGCGCTGTTGGTCTACACCTCGGGCACGACGGGCGAGCCCAAGGCGGCGATGCTCAGCCACGGCAACATTTGCGCGGGTGGGCGGTTTTACCACGACGCAACCGGGCTTGGCGAAGGCCAGCCATTGCTGGGCGCGGCGCCGATGTTTCACGTTACCGGGTTGACCGGCCACATCGCGCTGGGCTTCGCGGCAGCGGCCCCGGTGATCCTGTGCTACCGCTTCCAGCCCGATACGATCCTGCCCGCTATCGCCCGCTATCGCCCGGCATTTTCGGTGGCGGCGATCACCGCGTGGTCGGCCTTGATCGAACATCCCGCATTCACGCGCGAAAGCTTCGCCAGCTTCACCACGGTCTTTTCCGGCGGCGCACCGATCTCGCCCGCGACCCATGCGCGGTTCCGTGAGCGGACCGGGCTGCTGCTCCACAACGTCTATGGCCTGACCGAGACTTCGGCGCCGATCACGGCATCACCGCGCGGGGTGGAAATCCCGGTCGCGGCGGATTCGGGCACGCTGTCGGTGGGCAAGGCGGTGCCGGGCACGGTCGTGCGGATCATGGACGAGGACGGCATGGAACTGCCCGATGGCGAGCGCGGCGAAATCGTCGCCTCGGGTCCCAGTGTGGTGCGCAGGTACTGGCGCAACGACGCGGCCACGGCGGCCTCGATGCGGCCCGAGGGTTTTCGTACCGGCGACATCGGCGTGCGGGACGGGGACGGGTGGATTTATCTGGTCGATCGCAAGAAGGACATGATCGTGGCCTCGGGCTTCAAGGTTTGGCCGCGCGAGGTCGAGGAAGTGATCTATGCGCACCCGGCGGTGCGCGAGGTCGCGGTGGTCGGCGTGCCGGATGAATATCGCGGGGAATCGGTCAAGGCGGTAGTCAGCCTTCATGCCGGGGCCACGCTGGACCCGGACGAACTGATCGCGTTCTGCAAGGCGCGGATGGCGGCGTATAAATATCCGCGCGTGGTCGAAATCATGGACGAACTGCCCAAGACGGCGACCGGCAAGATCCTGCGCCGCGAAGTGCGCTAACCTGGGAAGATGGCGGGATATGTATCGACTGGAGGGACGGGTGGCGCTGGTCACCGGCGGCGCGCGCGGCATCGGCCTGGCAATCTGCGAGGCGCTGGCCGGGGCCGGAGCGGCAATCATGCTGACCGACGTGCTGGACGAGGCTGGCGCGGCCGCTGCCAAGCTGCTGCGCGAACAGGGCTATCCGTGCGAATTCCGCCATCACGATGTGACCAGCGAAGCCGAATGGATCGACGTTATCGCCGCGTGCGAGGCGACGTTCGGCAGCCTGGACATTCTGGTCAACAACGCCGGAATCTTCATAGCCAAGCCGACCGCCGACACCACGCTGGAAGAATTTCGCCGGGTTCAGGCGGTCAACGTCGATGGCGTGTTTCTGGGCATCAAGCACGCGGTGCCGGCCCTGGCGAAGCGGGCCAAGGATATTCCCGGCGGTGGCGCGATCGTGAACCTGTCGTCCGTCGCCGCGCTGATCGGCACGCCCGACGCGATGGCCTATTCCACGTCCAAGGGTGCGGTGCGGACGATGACCAAGGTTGCGGCGATTGATTGCGGGCGCAAGGGGATGAAAATCCGGGTCAATTCGGTTCATCCCGGGGTGATCCAGACCCTGATGGGTCAGCAGGTGTTCGACGAACTGGGCGCGGCTGCCGGCCTGCCCAGCGACGCGGTTGAGGCGAAGATGATCGCGATGCACCCGATCGGCCGTCTCGGCAAGCCGGAAGACGTTGCCAATGCGGTCCTGTTCCTTGCGTCCGATGGCTCCGCGTTCGTCACCGGCGCTGAACTGGTGGTCGACGGCGGTATGTTCGCATCCTGACCTCAGGGGCCCGGCCGCGCGCATTTTTGCAACGATCCGTTGCGATCATTGCGTTGGATCGATAGGGGGCAAGTGGGCATAGCGTGCCTGGTCAGGCCGACGGCGTTGGCACGGCGCTGGCGGCAGTGTTCGGGGCGATGCCCACCACCACATTCAGCCAGAATGTCGGCCTGATCGCGATCCCCGGGGTAATGAGCCGCCATGACGTGACGCTTGGCGCGGTGTTTTTGCTGCTGTGCGGGCTGCGCCCAAGGTCGGCGCGCTGATCACCACGATCCCGATCGAGGTGCTGGGCGGCGGGGTGATCGTGATGTTCGGGATGGTGGCATCGGCGGCGCTAGAGTTTTTCCGTTTTGCATTGAGCCACCTGGCTCCTCCCCCTTGAGGGGGAGGTTGGGTGGGGGTGGACCAACCCCGGCGTGGACACGCGGCCCCACGCCGCGCTCCCCCGCCCCTGCCCCTCCCCGATGGGGAGGGTGATTCAACGAGCGTAAGAACGACTCTAGCGATGCTGTCAGGCGTTGAATGGAACCAGCGCACCATGCTGATCTTTGGCGTTGCGCTGTCGCTCAGCCTCGGGCTCCAGCTGAAGCCAGAGGCTGTGGCGCACTTGCCGGAAACCGCGCGGATACTGCTGACGTCTGGCGTGTTGCCCGCCGCAATCGTCGCGATCGTGCTGAACCTGGCGATGCCGGGCCGGACTCAGACTCCGGCGGTGATCATTTCCGCATAATCCGGCACATTGGCGGCATCGGGATCGAACCCGGTTTCGCGGAACCAGCTGCGCGAACGGAGCGACTGGCGGCGCGAGAACTGGAACACGTCGCGCTCGACCGTGCGGCGATAATTTGCCGCGCCGTCATTGGCGACCGCACGGAGCAGCGTATCGATCGCGGTGCCGATGGTGTGGAAACCGGTCAGCGGGTCGCCCTGTTCCTGCGCGTGGGTTACGGCAGCGGACAGCGCGGCGGCGGCGGCGATGGTGTCCGGGCCGCCCTCGGCCACGGGCAGTCCGGTGGCGGTGGCGGTAATATCGTCGCAGCACAGCGTGTGATAGGCGCCGATCCACGGCAAGTGCCCGATCAGCATCCGCAACTGCGCCAACACCAGCCCGCACTGCTCCTGCGCGAGCGAATTGGTTTGGTCGACCGCCGGGAACACTACATGTTCGAGCGTCTGCACCACGCTGGTCAGCCGGATAACCGGATTGGGCGTCATGCGAATTCTCCCGCAAGCAGATCGATCAGGGTGGCGGACAGCCCGGCGGTAACGGAGGCGAGATAGCCGAGCAGCGCATTCTGGTGGTTGGTGCCATCCCGCGCCGCGATGATCGACGAAGTATGGTTCATCATGATCAGCTTGTAGCTGGTCAGCACCTTGTACCAGTGCAGCGTGGCGGGGTTTACCACCCGCCCGGTCAGCGCCTTGTACTGGGCGATGAACTCATCGGTGGAAACCATCGAGCCGACCATGAGCCGGCCATCCGGCGCGCGTTGGCCGAACAGCGGTTCGAAGCTGTAGGCAAGATCCTCGTGGAAATCGCCGATGTGCGACAGTTCCCAGTCGAGCACCGCCGTCATCTGCAGCGTGTCCTCGTCGAACAGGAAATTGCCCAGACGATGATCGCCATGCAGCAGCACGGGTTCGTCGCAGACCGGCAGGTTATCATACAGCCAGGTTTCGGCCAGCGTCAGCAGCGGCAGCGAATCGGTCCCGTCGAATTCGCGTACCTTGGTCCAGTAGTTCACCTGCCACAGCGCCGCGTCGGTGGTGCCGGGGCGGGGGACCGCATAGTCATCCAGTTGCGCGGTGGCGAGATCGGTCGCGTGGACGGCGGCCATGTGGGCGATGAATTGCGGGGTAAGGGCGGCGGCCAGTTCCGCGGGAATGACGCCGCCAAGACCGGACGGCCCGGCGCCCGATGCGGAAGGCTTGGCCACACCGCCGACGAACCCGGTGATCATTGCCGGCTGGCCCATCGCGGTGCCATCGCCGTCGATGCACAGCACCGGCGGAACGGGCACCTTGCCGTATACCGCGCGCAGGATCTGCACCTCGCGCTTGCGGCAGGTTTCGATGATCCCCTCGCGCGGGTCCATCCGCAGCACGCAGCGCCGGAATTCGGGTGCGACATCGCCTTCGACGTCGAACACGAACTGCTCCTTGGACGCCCCGCCGCCCATCCGGCGCACATTGTGCGCGGTGGCGGCGATGCCCTCACTGGCGAACAGCCGGGCCACGCCGGCGGCGATTTCCTCGGCGGTCTTGGGGATATAGATGCCGGCCTGGCGCCGTTTGTGCTTGTCCTTGAGCAGCCACAGCAGCCGGGGTTCAACCGCGTCACGATCAATCGTGACATTCCGTTCGTGCAAATTTCCAAGCGTTGCCGCGCTCGACATCCCGGTTACCCTCTCCACTCGCCCGTTACGGGCTGTTCTTGCGTTGTACGCTACCATGCCCAAATCGGGTTGGGAATCACGACCATTCGGCAAAATTGCGTATACTAACTCCGCAAAATCATGGAACAGTTTCTTGGCGATGGAAGGGTTCGCGATGTGAAGCCCTGCCCCCGCACCAGCGGGGCTGGATCGGCAGTCGCCTTTTTTGGGGCGCCGGTCCACAATGAGACTCATCTACATGCCGGAGTTACCGTAATGTCGTCTGCCGCAACTGCATTGCCGGTACGCTTGCACGGCTATTTCCGCTCCAGCGCCGCCTGGCGGGTCAGGATCGCGCTGCACCTGAAGGGGATTGCTGCCGAACAGACCAGTTATTCGCTGCTGGGCGGCGAGCAACGTGCGCCCGGCTATCTGGCGCTCAACCCGCAAGGGTTGGTCCCGGCGCTGGAGATCGACGGACTGGTGCTGACGCAGTCGCTGGCGATCTGCGAATACCTTGATGAAACCCGGCCGATCCCGTCGCTGCTGCCCGGCGGCCCGGCGCAGCGGGCCCGGATCAGGGCGCTGGCGGACGTGATCGCGTGCGACGTCCACCCGGTGCAGAATCTGAAGGTGCTGCGCGCGGTAAAGGCGCTGGGCCAGCCGCAAGATGTGGTGACGGCGTGGGCACGGCGGGTCTGCGAGGAGGGGCTGGATGCCTTCGCCGCGCTGGTCGCCGGCGAAACGGGTGCGTTCAGCATTGGCGACGCGCCCACGCTGGCGGACGTGCTGCTGATCCCCCAGCTTGCCAATGCGCGGCGGTTCGGGGCGGACTTGCGCTGGCCGCGCTTGCTGGCGATCGAGGCCGTCTGCCTGGCGCTACCCGCATTTGCCGAGACGTCACCCGAGCGGCAGCCCGATTTCACCGGCTGACGCGATCAGGTGCAGCAGATCAGG
>JANLUV010000003.1:0-8304 GCA_031363685.1 Alphaproteobacteria bacterium
CCGGTGTTAGCGCGGGCACCGTCGGCCTCTTCGGCCCAGGCCGGTGTTGCCGCGAGGCCGAGCAGCGAGGAGCCGCACAGCGCCAGGCAAGTTACTGACAATGTTTTCATTTTTACCCTCCTTGAAACTAAATTCGTGTTCTCAATCTTTTGCTTTTTATCGAACTTGCCGGACGCCTGCTTCAGCCCGCCAGCACCAGGTCCGCCGGGAATGGATCGATCACCCCGGGGCGCATCCCCGGCAGCGGCGCGGTGCCATGCAGCGCGATGTCCACCCCGAGCGAGGAGGCGCAGCCGGGGCAGTAATGCTCGCGCATCACCACCGGTTCGCCGTCCTGCCGCGCCCGCACTTGCGAGCGCATTGCGGCAAATCGGCTTGAGACGTCGTTTTCGGTTGTAACCGCCGCCTCGCGCCAGTTGCGTTCCACCGGGCCAAGTCCTTCGCCGCACTGGGTGCAGTGCCAGGTGCCGTCCACGCTGCGCAGCGGCGCGAACAGCGGTGCATCGGCCGCCACCGCGCGGGCCGGTTCCCGTCCGATCCGGGCGGTGCGGATCGCTTGGCGCATCGCCTCGGTTGCTGCCGCGTCGGGCTGGCCGTCGGCCGCCAGCACCACGCCGTAGACCGCGCGCGCCACGTCGTCCGAGACGAAGCCGTTGGCGACGTCGGTCGCCACCAGTGCGGCCGCGCGCCGCAGCGGATCGCCCAAGCCGCCGCCGCCGCCGTGGATCACGTCATAGATATCGCCGCGATTGACCTGGAAATCGGTGACCGTGGCGGTGCCCTGCGGCACATCGCCGGTGATCCGGTCAACATCGGGAAAGACATTCCCGTCGAGCATTTCCAGCAGGTTGGTCTTGCGCCACAGCTTCCACGCCCCGGCCGCGCCGGGAAAGCCACCGGCCGCGCCGCGCGGCGGGATCAACGCGGTGTTGGTATAGGCCCCGCCGTTCATCCGCTCGCAGTGGAGGATGGCAATCGCGGTATCGACGCCCAGCCCGCCCCGGGTGACCCCAGCGCCGCCGGTGTCCTGCGCGATCCGGCGCCACAGGATCATGCCCGGCTGGCTGGTTTCCTCCAGTTCGACGTCGGGCATGTCGCAGCCCGACATGCACTGTGCGGCATAAACTTCCATGCCGTCGCTGTTGGTCTGTGCCGGGCCGCCGGTGGTCATCCCGACCGACATCGGGAAGGCCAGCGCCGGGTTCCCGGTGCGCCGGTCGATGCCATAGGCGGTGAAGTAGGTCTGGTCCTGCGCCGACTGGCTGGCAACCCGCGCGGCGAGCTTCGGATCGGTGCTGAGGCTGCACGCCTGCGAGAACACGTCGGCCAGCAGCTTGTTGATCTTCATGCCCGTCTGGATGTGCGACATGGTGACAGGCGCCGGGGCAACTGCGTTGACGATCGTGCCGGTGGGGCCGAGATCGAAGGTGACCGGTCGCCAGATCCCGGCATTGACCGGCACGTCATAGGCGAGCTGCGCCAGCAGCGTGGTCCACGACTGGCCGACCACCGCCGGCCATGCGCCGTTGATGAAGCAATCGACCTGCGGCCCGCCGCGATATTGCAGCGTCATCTCGTCAGCCTGGACGATCAGGCGCACGCGGATTTCGTACAGGCCCTCGGTCCCGCGCCCGTCGTATTCGACCCAGTCGACGCTTTCATAGGTGCCATCGGGCAGGCGCGAGATGATGTCGCGCATTGCCCGTTCCGACAGGTTCTTGCCTGCCTCGTTGAGGGCGCGGAACCGGTCCATCCCGATCTCGTCGACCAGCGCGGCGATCCGCCGGCTGCCGACGTTGTTGGCCGCGATCATGCTGCGGATGTCGTTGATGACGGTGCCCGCCATGCGCACGTTGTTGGCGATGAACTTCTGCCACTGTGCGTCCAGCCGGCCGTCGCGGATCACCCGCACCGCCGGGAAGGCCAGCGCTTCGGAATAGTTGTCGAACGCGCCCGCCGCGAAGCCCGACACGGCCGAGCCGCCCACATCGAGCAAATGCGCGTTGACATAGCCCCAGCCGACGATGACACCGTGCGCGAAGAACGGCATGACGATACCGACATCGCCCTGATGGATCGCGCCGGAAGTGTGCGGATCGTTGCAGATGAACCCGTCGCCGGGACGGATATCTTCAATCGGATTGTTGCGCAGCACAGCCTGCACCCCGGCCACGGCCGTGGAGACGTGAAACGTGACGTGCCCGGCGAACGTCAGCTGCTCGGCCTTGTCGTCAAGGATCGAGGTGCTGAAGTCCTTGGCGTCGGTCACCACCGGCGAACCCGAGGTGCGCATCAGCGTGACCGCCATTTCATTGGCGATGTTACGGACGGATTTCTGGTGTACCTCGACGTCGATGATGTCGAAGGTTTCGCGGGAGAGTGTAGGGGTGTCAGTGGTCATCGGCTTGCTCCTTGACCTCAGTTGCTCAGCACGAGGCTGAAGTTGAAAAAACGATCACGGGTGCAGGTGGCGCCGTTGGGGATGTAGAGCGTGGTGTCGCCCACATCGACGATGCACGGCCCCGCGATGGCGGTGCCAGGCGGCAACGCGGCCTCGGCATAGACCGGGACTTCGGCGTGCTCGCGCAGGAATGGCTGGTAGATCCGGCGCACCGACTGCGGCTTCGGCGGGGGGCCGCCGACCACCGGCTCCTGCTCGCGCCCGGCCGGTTTCTCGCGGCGGAACACCGCCTTGATCGAGATGTTGACCAGCACGACCGAAGAGCCTTTCCACGCGGTCCCCTCGCCGTAGTTGGCCTCGTAGACGTCCGGGAATTGCTCTGCAAGCGCCGCCGCGTCATCGGCGTTGAACGGCCGGTTGGGCAGCGGCTGGCTGACCTGGTGGACCTGACCAAGGAAGCGGAATTCGCCCGCCTGCTCGATCTCCAGTTCCGCCAGGTCAAGGTTCTCGCTGGTCGCATCGGCACGGGCCTGCGCCTGCATCTCGGCGAGCGCGGCGTTGACGGCATCGACGCCCGAGGCATCGTCCAGCGTCCAGTTGACGGTGCGGTTGTACTGCCGGACATAGTCGGCGGTGAGCACGCCATAGGCCGAGAACGCCGAGCAGTTGTCGGGCACGATGATCGTCGGGCAGCCAAGCCGGCGGCAGATTTCCACTGCGAACAGGCCCAGCCCGCCGCCATAGGAGAAGAAGGTGAAATCGCGCGGGTGATAGCCGCGCTCGACGCTGACCATGCGCAGCGCATTGGCCATTTCGATCACGGCAAGGTCGAAGATCGCGGCGGCGGCCCGATCGACCGTCCAGCCGAGCGGCGTGGCGATATGCGCGTCGATGGCCGCGCGGGCCGCAGCGACGTCCAACTGGTACGCGCCCTTCAGGTATTGCCCGGATCGATCAGGCCGAGCACGACGTTGGCGTCGGTCACCGTGGGGCGGGTGCCGCCGCGGGCATAGCAGGCCGGACCCGGTTCGGAGCCGGCGCTGTGCGGCCCCACCTGCGGCACGCCGCGCCCGTCGAGCCAGGCGATGCTGCCCCCGCCCGCACCGACCGAGACGATATCGAGGATGTTGATCCCGGTGCGATAGGCGCCGAACGCGGCCTCGTGCGCGACCTTCGGCACCAGGTTGGCCAGCACCGCGGTATCGAAGCTGGTCCCGCCCATGTCGCCGACCAGGACGTTGCGGATGCCGAGCTTTTCCGCGATCTGCCGCGCGCCCATCACACCGCCGGCCGGGCCGGACTGCATCAGCGTGATCGGCTTCTGCTCGACCGCGTCAATCCCGATCGAGCCGCCGATGCCCTGGAAGAAGGTCATCGCGCCCTTGAACCCGGCCTTGCCGAGTTCGGACTTCAGCCCGGCGATATAGCGGGTAGTGGCGCGGTGCGAGAGGCAGTTGAAGACGGCGGTCATGAAGCGCGGAAACTCGCCGATCACCGGGTGCGCATCGTGCGACAGGGTGAAGAACGCGCCGGGGAATTCCTCGCGGATCAATTCCCCCACGCGCAGTTCGTTGGCCGAGTTCTGGAACGACCACAGGAAGCAGACCGCGATCGCCTCGGCGCCGTTGTCGCGTAGCGTGCGGATGCCCGCGCGGACTTCATCGTCGTCGATCCCGACGATGATCCGGCCCGCGCTGTCGACCCGCTCGGTCACTTCGACCACGCAGTCACGCGTAACCACTTCGGGCGGCGGCACCTGCAGGTGATCGTCATAGTCCTGCGTGCGCGCGCCGCCGGCCAGCCGGAAGGTGTCCCTGAACCCGCGCGTGATGAGCACGCCGACCTTGGCCCCGCGCAGTTCGGTGATGGCGTTGGTGACGATGGTCGACCCGTTGACGAAGGCGCGGCAGCGCGGCAGCACGTCCTCGGTGGTCTTGTTGATCTGCGCGGCGGCCAGGCCGATCGCGTGCAGAATGCCCTCGCTGTAATTGCCGTGCGTGGTGAACGCCTTGCTGCGGACCAGCCGGTCCGGTGTGGACATGATCAGATCGGTGTGCGTGCCGCCCACGTCCACCCCGATCGCGTATTCTCCCTCAGCGGTATCCAGTGCCATGGTGTCGGCTACTCCTTAGATCAGTTGGGACGCGGCGCTCAGGCGGATTGCCCGCTGCGCAGCGCGGGCAGCACTTCGGTGCCGAACCGGCGAATCGCGTCCAATGTTTCGTCGCGTGTCGGATAGGGGGCGCCGCCGCCGGCATCGGGCGTGCGGAGCCGGATGTTCAGCCATTCCGGCTGGAACCGCCGCTCCATTTCGCGCAGGCGCGCAATCCAGCTGGCGGGGGTGCCGAAGTGCCACTGGCGCGTCTCGAAATCGCGGATCGCCAGCTCGGCCTCCTCGGCCTTGGTGATATCGCCCTCGGGGCTGATTTCGCCGTCGAAATCGTGTTCGCCGTAGAAGTTGGCCTCGCGCAGCCAGCGCGGGGCATGAGCCGCGCGGGTGGCGGCGGGATCATCGCCGATCCAGCCGTCCTGGTTCAGCACCAGGGTCCAGTCGGGCTTGCCCAGCGCCGCCGCGCGGGCGCGGGTTTCGGCGATCCAGGCCTCGCTCTCGTCCCAGTTGGGCTGGGTCCACAGCACCCAGCCATCATGCGCCAGCGCGCGGTCCAGCGGCTTGGCCTTGCTGTGCGTCCCGATCCAGATCGGCACGCGCGGGCGCTGGTAGGTGCGCGGGGTCAGCCGCACGTTGTCGTACTGGTAGAACTCGCCGGCGTAGCTGAACCATTCGCCCGAAAAGGCGAGGTGCAGCACGTCCAGCGCTTCCTCGAACCGCTTGCCGCGCCGTTCCCACGGCACGCCGAAGAAGCGGTGGTAATCCTGATGGTAGCCCGCGCCGACCCCCAGCGAGAACCGCCCGCGCGACAGGTTGTCGATCATCGCGACCTGTTCGGCGAGGTGCATCGGGTTGTAGAGCGTTGGCAGCAGCACCGTAGTGGCGATGCGGATGCGTTTCGTGCGCGCCGCAATCGCGGTCGCGGCGAGCAGCGGCGAGGGCACGAAAGTTTCGCCGCGCGCGTGGCGTTCCGGCAGGAACACGCCGTCGAAACCCAGCTCCTCGGCCAGCACTGCTTCTTCGATCACCTGATCGAACGCGTCGGCAGCTTGCTCCGGCGTCGGCGGATCCTGATCGTAGACACCGAAATGGGTGTCCGGCATATAGGCCAACTTCACGGCACCGCTCCTCTCAAGGACCCGCTTTTGCTTCGGATTCCCTACGGACATTTTCCGTCTTGATTGATACCGAGTTTATGCTCTGCTTATCTGCTGAAAAGTCGCAAAGAATGATGGCCATCTTTGCACATTACGTAATGATGCACCCAAGCCATTGATTACAGGTTCATATAATGTACCGGTTCAGCCCCGACCAAGTCCCTGCGGATGGATCCACCGCATCGCGTCGGGGGCGCGGCGGTCAGTTTCGGCGCTTTGACGGCGCGCGATCATCGCGATGCGCGAGATTTCGGCGTCCTTGCGCCGGAACGTATCGACCATGAAATCAATGAACACCCGGATCCGCGGCAGGATCAGGTCAGACCGGCGGAACACCGCGTAAAGCCCGTGGTCAAACACGGTCTGGGTCATT
Source organism: Alphaproteobacteria bacterium (assembly GCA_031363685.1). Classification (GTDB taxonomy): domain Bacteria; phylum Pseudomonadota; class Alphaproteobacteria; order Sphingomonadales; family Sphingomonadaceae; genus Novosphingobium. Next base: position 6,042 of record JANLUV010000003.1, read on the forward strand.
TCCACATTGGGCAGGATCCGCGTCACCCGCCCCTCGGCCAGATCTTCCGCGACGATCCACGCCGGGAGCAACCCGATCCCCAGCCCGGCGACAACCGCCTGATGGACCATGTGCGCATCGTTGACTGCAAGGTTGCCGGTGACCTTCAACTCCTTGGCCCCGCCCGGAATGCGGTAGTACCACGAAGCCAGCTCGTCCCCCGGCGAGACCTGGACCGACAGGCAATTGTGATCGAGCAGATCATGCGGGCCGGTGATCGGGGGCTGGCTCTCCAGATAGGCCGGACTGGCATAAAGCACGCGCTCCACCCCGGGCGAGAGGCGGCGGATCATCAAATCGGGATTTTCGGGCATCCCGATGCGGATTTCGACATCGGCCTTGTTGCGATCGAGATCGGTCGAATCCTCGCCGACGGTCAGGCACAGCGCAATGTCGGGGTACAGCGCGAGGAATTCGGGCAGTGCATCAAGCAGGAAGCGGCTGGCGATGCTGGACCGGGTGCGGACCTTCAGTGTCCCGCGCGGGACCGATTGCTGCTCGGAAATCGCCACGTTCAGATTGTCGATCTGGCCGACGATCTCCGACACGCGCACGTGATAGACTTCGCCGATGTGCGTGAGCGACAGGGTCCGGCTGGTGCGGTTGAGCAGCTTGGCGCCGACTTCCTCCTCCAGCTGCGCGATCTTGCGCGAGACCGAGGCGGGCGACTGGCCCACGGCGCGGCCGGCGGCGGACAGGCTGCCGCATTCGACCACCTTCAGGAACAGGCGCATCCCGTTCAGGACTTCCACGGATCGCCCTCCTTTCCGCCACCGGCCCAAGCAGCGCGAAGTTCGGCGCGGCGCGCCGTGGTGGCGGCATGGTCGATCGTCAGTTGTTCGGGATGCCGCTGCGGATCGCCCGAGATCGCCACCCCGTAATCGCGCCAGGCCCCGGCGATGCTGACGTATTCGTCGCGCACGTCACGGCAGACCTGTTCGGGATCGCGGTCGAGCGGATCGCCCCACCCGCCCCCGCCGCCGGTGCGGAACCGCAGCGCGCCGCCGCGCCCCGGTTCCCACACCGGGCGCGAGCCGAAGTAGAAGTACTGCCCGGCCGGATCGAGCCGCTTGCTGACCGGATCGAGCATCCCCGCAATCGGGATCGACCGCGCATAGATGTCCGGCGAGTTCGCCAGCATCTCCGCCGCCTGCTTCCCCGGATCGGCTGTGGCAGGAAACATCCAGCACGCCTGCGCGGTGCCGCTGCACCCGCCGTTCACCCCGGTTCCCGCCGGGGTGCGGACGTGGAGGGACGTCACGTTGTGCTCACCCGCGGCCAGCCAGAACGTATCGCGCATCACGGCCGCCCCGCCGCGATGACGCCCCGCCCCGCCGCTGTCGGTGATGTATTCCTTGCGCAGCAGCACCACCGGGATGTCCGATTCGATCGCTTCGCTCGCAGGGTCCAGATTGTTGCCGGTGTGGTTGACGGTGTAGCTATCGCCGTCCCCCGCCCGGGTCGCACCCCATGGCCCATGCTCGCCGCCGCAGGTCGAGACGGACAGCCATGACGACCCATCGGCCCGGCGCCCGCTGCCATTGTGGACCATCATCGAGCCGAAATCCGGGCCGACCGCATCCTCGCCCAGCGCCGGGGCCAGCGCCCGATAGATCGCCGAGATGATCACGAACGACGATTCCCAGTACATGAAAATAGGCCCGGAAGGCGGTGTCGCGCTGATGAAAGTATCGGGCGGCAGCACGATGTCGATGGTGCGGAAACAGCCGGAGGACAACGGCGTCTTCTGCTCGATCGCCATCTTCAGCGCGACGCCGACCGCCGCCTTGGCATCGAGCGGACCGCAATTGATGCTGGTCGCGGCCTGCGGCGAGGTGCCGCTGAAATCGAACTCCATCCGCTCGCCCACCTTGGTGATGCGCACCTTCAGGCGGCACTCGCGCTGGTCGGGCGTGCCGTCACAGTCGAGCGCGTCCTCGCCTTCGTAGACGCCGTCGGGAATCCTCTCGCGGATCGCCTCGCGCATCGCGTCGGCGGCGATGTCGCAGGAATAGCGGATCGCGCCGAGGAACGCATCGACCTCATACCGGTCGATCGCGGCCATCAGCAGCCGCTCGCCCAGCAAGAGGCTCTGGTAGAGCGATTTCATGTCCGGCAGGATCAGGTCGCTGAACCGGGCATTGTCGAAGATCAGGTTAAAGGTTGGCCGCTGCGGCTGGTCGTCGCGATACAGCAGGATCGGCGGGATCACGAGGCCGGTTTC
>JANLUV010000384.1:0-4122 GCA_031363685.1 Alphaproteobacteria bacterium
GGTCGCTGGCCAGCGTAACCGCCAGGCTTTGCGCCATCGGTTTCTGCCCCACCGCAAACTTGCCCAGCAGGCGCTTGGTCAGCGCAATCAGGCTGAAGTTACCGGTGTCCGCGCCTGCTGCAGCATCGGCCACCGCGCCGAGCGCGACCACCGCGCCATCGGCCGCACCCGTCGGGATCGCCGCCGCGCGCAATTGTGCGTCGGTCAGCGGTCCGCTGACCTGAACCGGCCCGGCGCGCAGCTCGGTATCGGTCAGCCCCGCGCCGCCCGATCCGCCGCCCGCTCCGGAAATCGTCACCGCAATCGGCGCGGCCCGCAGCTCGGCATCGGTCAGCGGTCCGGCGACCGGCAGCGCGAGATTGCTGCTGACCAGTTGGACGGAGCCATCGGGATTGGTGAACGCCATGGCGCTCGCCGTGGTGAAGTTGGCGGGAAAGACGATCTGATTGGGCACGGCGCACTCCATCGGCAACACAAGGGATGCGCCTGAATCACCATTTTGGTTTGTGTAGGAAAATTCTTTCTCCAATTCAGACATGATCGCCCCGTGGCGATACCCGCTCATCCCCGTCGGAATACTTCCCTCAACGGCGCGAAATATGCTCAAAGGGGGCGATGACCCAACCTGCCCTGCTCGTCACCGGCGGCGCCAAACGCATCGGCTCGCTGATCGCCCGCACGTTCGCGACGGCGGGATGGCATGTCGTGATCCATTACGGCCAGTCGCGCGCACCGGCCGAGCGCCTCGCGGACGAATTGCCCTGCGCCGAAACCGTCCACTGCGACCTGGCCGATGGCGACGCGGCCGAGGCGATGGTCGAACGGTTGGCGGCGCGCCTGCCCGACTGGCGGCTGCTGGTGAATTGTGCGGCGGTATTCCAGCCCGATACCGCCGACCGGCTCGATCCTGCCGTGTTCGCCGAAGCCATCGCGGTCAACGCGGCAACCCCCGCCCGGATGACGCAGGCTTACCTGCGCAGCGCCCGCGCCCGGGGTGGGCGGCGCGTGATCGGTTTCCTCGATCAGAAGCTGCGCAACCTCAATCCCGATTTCTTTTCCTACACGATGGCCAAGCATGCCTTTGCCGTGGCGATGCGAATGCAGGCCATGGCGCTGCACAATCCGGCCGACCGGATCTACGGCATTGCCCCGGGCGCGATGATGGCCAGCTTCGACCAGCGACCCGACGAGCACGAGGTGAGCGGGCGGATGAACTTGCTCGGCCGGCTGACCGACCCGCAGGAACTGGCCGACGCCGCGCTGTTTCTCAGCGACGGATGGCTTGCGAACGGGGCGGTGCTCTACATCGATTCAGGCCAGCATCTGCTGGCACAACCGCGTGACGTGCTGTATCTCGCTCGCGGACATAGCTGAAATCAGGCGCACGGGAACTTTTGCCTGTGCGGCGTGTTGGCCTGACGCGGGAGGTATGCGTTTACAATGTGGTTGCTAGACCGGCTGTTACGCGGCCTCATCAAGGCTGGGCGCCTTCTGATTACGGATTACGACGGCACGGAATACAGTTACGGCTCCGGCCCTGACGCCCCGGTCCGCATCCGGTTCACCGACAAGTCAACCGCGTGGCGCATCGCCACCGACCCGCGTCTCGGGGCTGGTGAAACCTACATGGACGGCCAGCTTGTGGTCGAACCTCCGCACGGGATCCGCGACCTCGTCATGCTGGTCATGGGCAACGCCGGGCGCTCCGGCGATAGTGTCGCCCCGCCCAGCCCGCTGCGGCGGCTGGCCGACCGCATCGTGTCGCGGTTTGACGAGTTCAACCCCCGCGCCCGCGCCAGCAAGAACGTCAAGCATCACTACGACCTGTCGCGTCAGTTCTACGAACTGTTCCTCGACCAAGACCGCCAGTACACGATGGGTTACTGGCACGATCCCGCAGGAACGCTCGAACAGGCCCAGCTCGACAAGAAGGCGCTGATCGCCGCGAAACTGCGGATCCCGCGCGATGGCGGCAGCGCGATGCGGGTGCTGGACATCGGCTGCGGCTGGGGCGGGTTCGCGCTTTATCTGAACCGGCACTACGGCTGCGAAGTGCTCGGCGTCAGCCTGGCCCCGGATCAGGTCCGCTTCGCCACCGAACGCGCCGCAGCGGCCGGCGTGGCCGACAAGGTCAAGTTCCAGCTGATCGACTACCGCGACGTCACCGGCCCGTTCGACCGGATCACCAGCGTCGGCATGATCGAACACGTCGGCGCGCGCCATTTCGGTGAATACTTCGCCAAGACCATGCAGTTGCTCGCCGATGACGGGATCATGCTGACCCACACGATCGGGCGCACTGACGGCCCCGGCCGGACCGACGCCTGGACGCGCAAGCATGTCTTCCCCGGCGGCTATATCCCGGCGATGAGCGAACTGATCATCGCGATGCAGGACACCGGCTGGCAGGTCGGCGATATCGAGGTGCTGCGCTATCACTACGCACTGACCCTGCACGAATGGTATCGCCGCACCACGCTGCACGAAGCGGAGATTACTGCTCTGTATGACGCGCGGCTGTTCCGGATGTGGCAGTTCTATCTGGCCGGGGCCGAGCAGTCGTTCCGGTTCGATTCGATGGTCAATTTCCACATCCAGTCGGTCAGGCACCAGCGCGTGCTGCCAATGGAGCGTGATTATATCGCCGCCGAATTCGCCCGGCTGGTCGCGGCCGACACCGCGCCGGAATGGCACCTTGCGCCCGGGCACCGCGCCGCCGCCGAGTAGGCTGGAAATCCTCGCACGGTTGCGATACCGGCCAGCCCCTGTTAGGCGCGCCCGCAATTCCCCCATCCCTCGCGGAGCGTGTTCATGTCCGGCAGCCAGCGCCCAGCCATCAAGAAGGTCGTCCTCGCCTATTCGGGCGGCCTCGACACTTCGGTCATCCTCAAGTGGCTGCAGGTCACCTACAATTGCGAAGTCGTGACCTTCACCGCCGATCTCGGCCAGGGCGAGGAACTGGAACCCGCGCGCGCCAAAGCCAAGCTGATGGGCGTGCCCGACCACAACATCTACATCGATGACCTGCGCGAGGAATTCGTCCGCGATTTCGTGTTCCCGATGATGCGCGCCAACGCCCGCTATGAAGGCGATTACCTGCTCGGCACCTCGATCGCCCGGCCGCTGATTTCCAAGCGGCTGGTCGAAATCGCGCATGAAACCGGCGCCGATGCGGTCGCCCACGGCGCCACCGGCAAGGGCAACGACCAGATCCGCTTCGAGCTATCTGCTTATGCGCTCGATCCCAACATCAAGGTCATCGCCCCGTGGCGCGAATGGGATCTCACCAGCCGCACGGCGCTGATCGCCTGGGCCGAACAGCACCAGGTCCCGGTGCCCACGGACAAGCGCGGTGAAAGCCCGTTCTCGACCGACGCCAACCTGCTGCACACCTCGTCCGAGGGCAAAGTGCTGGAAAATCCCTGGGATGAAGTGCCGGACTACGTCTTCAGCCGCACGGTCAACCCCGAGGACGCGCCGGACCAGCCCGAATACATCACGATCGACTTCGCCAAGGGTGACGGCGTCGCGCTGAACGGCACGGCAATGAGCCCCGCCACGCTGCTCACCGCGCTTAACGAACTTGGCCGCAAGCACGGCATCGGCCGGCTCGATCTGGTCGAGAACCGCTTCGTCGGCATGAAAAGCCGCGGGATGTACGAAACCCCCGGCGGCACGATCTACGCGGTGGCACATCGCGGGATCGAATCGATCACGCTCGATCGCGGCGCGGCGCACCTCAAGGACGAGTTGATGCCGCGCTATGCGGAAATGATCTACAACGGCTTCTGGTTCGCGCCGGAGCGCGAGATGCTGCAGGCGGCGATCGATCATTCGCAGGTGAAGGTTTCGGGCACGGTGCGGCTCAAGCTCTACAAGGGCCTGGCAAGCGTAGTCGGCCGCAAATCACCCAACAGCCTCTATTCCGAGCGCCACGTGACGTTCGAGGACGACGCCGGCGCCTATGACCAGCGCGACGCCGAGGGGTTCATCAAGCTGAACGCCCTGCGGCTTCGTCTGCTCGGGCGGCGCGACCGCGATTGATTCACCCCGCCGCCCCCGAGAATCCTCGCCAGCCGCGCGAGTGGTGGGAAACCCGATGGTTTGCGGGGTTGATGGTGC
>JANLUV010000064.1:0-2916 GCA_031363685.1 Alphaproteobacteria bacterium
CCCGCCTCGGCCATCGCCGCAGCGGCCGGCGAAAACAGGGCCTGGCGCCGGGCCATCGCGGCCGACAGCGGCGCCCCTTCGCGCACCTCGGCCAGCATTTCGGCGAACTGCGCGGCCAGTGCCTTGTCCTCGACATTGCCGATCGCCAAACCCAGCGACCGATCAAGCGGCAAGCCGGCGTTGAGCAATACGGACAGTTCGCCGACCAGCGCGATCACCGCGGCGCGGCTTTTCGCGCCGGGCTTGACCTTGCCCGGGCGGGCTTTGATTGGCGCGGCCACAACCGTGATCGGCCGCGTCCCGGTGCGGCGCAGGCTGGCGGTGGCCGCCGCCAGATCGGCCGCCTCGATCAGCCCGCCGCCGACCGAGCCGTCGGCCAGCACGCCGCGCCAGGAAAACTGCGCCGCCGCCATGTCAGTCGCCCACCGTCACGCGCAGGGCTTCTTCCAGCGTGGTCAACCCGCGCCGCGCCTTGACAATACCGTCCGCCCGCAGCGAGCGCATCCCGGCAGCGCTGGCCGCCTCGGCGATCTCGCGCGTGTCGGCGCGGCGCAGGATCAGGCGGGCGATGGTATCGTCCACCGGCAGGAATTCGAGCAGCGCGATCCGCCCGGAATAGCCGGTGTGGTTGCACGCCGGGCAGCCCGCCGCGCGCCAGAAGCGGTTGTCGCCGTCCTCGGGCAGCCCGACGTCGGCCAGCAGTTCCGCGCTCGCCGCGAACGGCTCGCGGCAGTGGATGCACAGCCGCCGGACCAGCCGCTGGGCCAGCACCCCGTGCAGCACGGACGAGAGCAGGAACGGCTCGACGTCCATGTCGATCAGCCGCGTCACCGCGCCCGCTGCGCTGTTGGTGTGCAATGTGGACAGGATCATGTGCCCGGTCAGCGCCGCCTGGACCGCGATCTCGGCCGTCTCGGTGTCGCGGATTTCGCCGACCATCATGACATCCGGGTCAAGCCGCAGGAACGAACGCAGCGCCGAACCGAAGGTGAAGCCGATCTGCGGATTGACCTGAGTCTGGGTAATCCCGGGCATCCGGTACTCGATCGGGTCTTCCACCGTCAGCACCTTGCGCTGCGGAGTATTGAGTTCGGCCAGCGCGGCATAGAGCGTGGTGGTCTTGCCGCTGCCGGTCGGCCCGGTGACCAGCACGATCCCGTGCGCATGGGAAACCGCGCCGCGCAGCGCCGCCGTCAGGTCCGCGTCAAACCCCAGCGAGGCAAAGTCCAGCGGCAGCTTGGAACGGTCGAGAATGCGCATGACCACGCTTTCGCCGTGGATCGCGGGCGCGGTGGCGACGCGCAGGTCGATGTCGTGCCCGCGCACCGCGATGCGGAGCCGGCCGTCCTGGGGGATGCGCCGCTCGGCCACGTTCAGCCCGGCCATGATCTTGATCCGCGAAACCAGCGGCGCGCGCAGCGCGGGCGGCAGCGGGTCGCGTTCCTCCAGCACCCCGTCGATCCGGTAGCGCACGACCAGCCGGTCCTCGGCCGGCTCGATATGGATGTCCGAGGCGCGCGCGTCGGACGCCTGGGCGATCAGGCGGTTGACCGCGCGGATCACCGGCGCATCGCTGACCAGGTCCTTCAGCCGCTCGACATCGTCCTCGTCGATGAACTCGTCGGCTTCGGGCGCGTCGCTGGCGGGGGGGGCATAAAGCCGGTCGATCGCGGCATCGATGTCGCTGGCGCGGGCCAGTGCGAGGTGCACCGGCCGGCCGAACACAAAGCCCAGCGATTGCCGCGCAAAGGTGTCGAACGGGTCGGCCACCGCCACGGTCACGGCAACATCGTCCACCGCGACCGGCAGCACGCGGTTTTCGCGCAGGAACGGGGCGGACAACCCTTCGGGGAGCAGCGCGGCGGCGGGGAACCGGTCGGCCGCGAGCACCGGCAGCCCGGTCGCTTTGGCCAGCGCCGAACACAGCGTCGCCTCAGGCACGAGGCCAAGGCGCGAGACGACCACCGCGAATTGCTCGTTCGATTCCTGCGCCGCAAGGCGCGCCCGGTTTTCCGCTTCGGGGGTCAGCAACCCGGCCGCGCGCAGCACGTCTGCAATCGAACCGGGCGCAATGGCCGTCAGACCAGCCCGGCAGGCGTCGTCGGCGCCGGGCGCGCGGGCGCTACCCGCCGCAGCCGGTTGCGGAGCCGCCGGAGCTGCAACCTCGCCTGCCATGTTTTACCTCTCGGTGTTCAAATTGCGCCGTGCGGACCGCCCCCCGGCCCGGCCGGGAGAAAACTCGAGGGGTATTCCGGAGGCTTGCCCCGTCCCGTTCACCCACCCGATTCACCGGCCCGTCACGGTTAAGCGTGCTTTGCTACTGTTTGATTGCAGTCGGCCTACTGTCATAATTGGCCGCGCGCGCCGCCAGATGCGCCCCTTGTCCGGCCCCCTCGACAATTAACCGTGCCCGACCGTTGTTCCGGTGCTCGCGCGGCGGCGCTAAATGACAGAAATTCGGCGGTTTGCGTGCCGTTTGGAGACGGTTCTGCAATCGATCGACAGCCGGTTCCAAATCACAATTCTGTAATCAACAACAACTAACAGGGCCACCGACACCGGCGCGGAAACGCACTTGAGTCGCCCATGAAATACAAGTGTAACAGTATTGTAAGTAAATGTAACACCGCTGTAACAAATACGCCACTCAGAAGTTTGACTTTGGTTTGACAGTAATATTACCGGAATATTTCTCCGGAAACTGCTGTTCAACCAGGCCGGATCCGCTGGGTGACGTGGCTGTTGCAGGCAACCCTGCGAAGTGAGCCGTCTGAAATCCATGAACAACTGTGACGATCCTGCCCGCCATCCGGGCTGGCAGGAAGACGCTCACACCTCAGACGGCCGGCAACGTTCCAAGGAGCAACGCGACATGAAATTCTCGAAGATTCACCTGATGGTGGCTTGCGCCGCCTC
>JANLUV010000081.1:0-7891 GCA_031363685.1 Alphaproteobacteria bacterium
GGCATAGGCGACGAAAGTGGGCGTCTTCATCGCGCGCAGGGCCGCGACCAGATCGTCGTCCTCGTCCTGCGGCTGGTCGAACAGGATATCGATGCCGATGGCTTTCGCCCCCATTGCATCGAGGTTGCGCAGCGCCTTGGCCAGCAGGCCCCGATCAAGCGGCGAACGCTTGCGGGCTGCAATCAAAGTCTGGTCATCATAGACGACCAGCTGGATGCGATCATCCTGATCGACCTGTGGCGCCGCCAGATAGGCGCGCAGATCGTATAGCGTCCGTTCGGCATCACCGACCCCGGGGAGCTGCCACGACAGACTGGCGATCAGCACCGCCACGAACAACAGCAACCCGGTAGCCACCAGCCAGCGCGGGCCGGCACCACGGATGTTGCGCCCGCCCCGGGCCCATGCCCGGGACATGCCATTGCCCGTGCGGGCCCGGTTGGCGGCTTGTTCCCCCATCGGTCGGCCTCAGCGGGCGTGGAGCGTGCGTTCGCCGTCGCCGACGATGGCGAACCCGGCCCAGTAGAATGGGTGCGAGGTGAGCGGATCGTCCATCAGTGTCCGCTGGCTGCGCTGGAGCGCGGCGGCGACGCTTTCCTTGCCCCCTTCGGCGTTGCCATGCTCGGCAAAGAACCCGCCGATCAGCCGCTCGGTCGCGTTGTAGTCGTCCGGCGCGGGCCAGTGGCTGGCGATGACCTGCCGCCCGCCCGCCGCGATGAACGCGCGCACGAGGCCGTCGAGCGCCTGCCCGCCGCCCGAGGTAACGCCGGCTTCGCGGGTGGCTTCCAGGCTGGCGCCACCGGCGGTGTCGCACGCCGAGAGGATCACGAGATCGGCATCGAGGTGCAGGTTGAAGATTTCGTCGAAGCGCAGCAACCCGTCCGAACCGGCCCCGCCGAACGAGGTCAGCAGCGCCGGACGGGCCGGGCAGCCTGGGCGCGGCGCGGTGACCAGGCCGTGGGTGGCAAAGTGGACGACGCGGAAGTTGGCAAGGTCGGTGCGGGCCTCGATCGCGGTGTCGGTGAAGCCGCTGCCGGTCATCAGGTCGGAACTGCGGGTCCCGAACAGACCTGCCGCTTCCTTCAGTTCTGCGGGGGAAATCGGCTGGTTCCAGGTAGCAACCGGCCAGTCGCAGCCCGCGTCAGCAGCCGTACCGCTAGCGCCAACTGCCCCGCGCACGCCCGGCAACGTGATGACCCCGCCCAACGGCTGGTTGCTGCCGAGGCCGAGGTAAGCCCGCCCGGCCTGCGACGGCGGCGCGCCGCGCGCATCGCGGAAGCTGGCGGCGCTGAGCGCGGTGCTGACGCCAGTCTTGCGGCCGAGCCAGTCCACCCCGGTGAAATCGAACTCGTCCCCGCCGTCAGCCACGCGGCTGCGGTAGGCGGAGACCCCGGCGGTATCGAGCACCAGCAGGTTGGCCGGCAGTTGCAGCATCGCCCCGTCCGGCTCGAACACCAGATGGGTAACCCCGGCCAGATCGGCCCGCGCCGGGCCGAGCAGCGCGTCGGATAAGGCGACGTTGGCGTCAAGATCGAACGGATAAGTCGAGCGCACGCCGTTGATCGTGACCGAGATCGATTCACGCAACGTGGTGACCAGCGCGGTCAGTTCATCCGCGCTTTTCGTCACCTTCCAGCCGCGCCCGCCGGTGGGCGTGACCAGCAGCGCGTAAGTCTTCTGGCCCAGCGCAGTCAGCTTGAGATAGGCCTCGCCCGGCTGGAGGATGCTGCGCAATTCGTCGAGGCTGACATAGCGGCGCGCGACGGCGCGGTAATGCGGGAACGCGGAAAGCTGGCCAACCAGCTGCACTTGCGCCTGTTCCAGCCGCTGCTGCTCGTCGGTCAGGCTGGCGCGCTGCGGGGCGATCGTGGCATCTTCGGCGCCCGAGGCAGTCAGCCGGGCGAACTGCACGCGGTTCCGCTCCAGATCGCGCGACACGGCGAGCGAGCGGCGAAACAGACCGGAAGCCTCGTCGCTGCCGCCTTCGAGCTGGCGGGCCAGCTGCGCCAGCGTGTCGGCCGCACCCGGGCGTTCGACCAGCTGGCTGGCGAGGAACAGGTCCGACAGGCCCTGGGGGGTAGCGGCACCATCAGCGGTGAGCAGGTCGAAATAGGGCTGGATCAGGTTGGACATGCCGACCAGCGCATCACGGTTGCCGATGACGCCGGTCACCAGCGCCCGATAGGCTACCCGCGCCTCGTCGCGGCGGCCCTGCCGGGCCATGAACCCGGCAAGCCGGGCGCGGGCGGCATTGACCGAGGCGCTGTCCGGGTACTGCCCGGCGACCAGCAGCACGACAACGCTGTACAGCCGTTCGGCCGCCGGGGCGTTGCCATCGGCTTCGTAGGTCTGGCCGATCTCGGTCAGGATCTGGGCGCGCAGGCGGCCGACCGACAGCACGCGGCCATCGCGGACCGACAGGGCACGGCGGTTTGCGGCAAGCAGCACGGCGCGCGCTTCGGCGGGCTTGCCGGCCAGGCGCAGTGCGGTCCCACGCAGCGAATCCGCCTGAGCATCAGCGATCTCGGCCCGCTCGGCCGGGGTCAGCCGGACTTGCTGGCCCATGATCACGGCAAGGTCGGCAGCGGTGCCGATGCCAAGGCCTTCGGACGTCGCCCGGTCGATCTCGACCGCGCCGTCGCCGGCGACGATGCTGGCGGAGAGCGTCGGGACCGGGCGATCGAGGATCACCCCCACGGCGGGGAAATCGCCGCGATTGAGGGCATCGAGCCCCTCGAAGTTGCGCGCCAGGCGGGCCTGCAGCGGATCGATTCCGGGCATCGCCCGCGCAGCCGCGAACAAGGCCGCCGACTGCCCGAATTCGCCGAGATTGGACAGCTGGAGCGCCCGATTGATCGCCAGTTCATGGCGTCGTCCACCGCTTTCGGCATCGCCCGCGCCCAACTGGGCGGAAACGGCGGCGAAAATTTCGGACGCTTCGGCATAGGAACCGGCGGCGTTGCGGCGGTAGCCTTGGCCGATCAGGTTGTCGGCATCGCCGGCGGCCGCCTTGGCCTGAAAGAATCCGCTGCCACCGGCCGAACCAAGATTGGCGGCAGTGACTTCGCCGGGCACCACTCGGTCGGCAACCAGGCTGTGCAGAGCCAGCTGGAGCGCGCTATCGAACGCGGCAAGGCCTTCAACCACGTGCGCGCCGCGCCGGCCGCCGCCAGCCGAAACATGCGTATAACTGCGATATTCCAGCCCGCTGGTCCGGCCGCGGCAATTGCGCACCAGCACATCGGCCAGGCCGTTGACGTCCGCCACGCCGGGCTCCGTGCAATCGATCGGTTCGGCCAGCCCCTGCCCGGGCGCGGGGCGGGCGGCATCGCGGATGAACCACGCCGCGCCGATCGGCTTGGCGACCTCGCGGCAGAGCAGCACCCATTTGCGGTCATAGACCGAGCGGCGCGTCGCGGCGCCCGACGCGGCCTGCGCTTCGCAGACCGAGCCCGATGTACCGATCCGGAAACTGTCGGCGAACGATGGAGCAAGCGGCGCTGCCACCGCATTGCCGCCGATAGCTCCGCCCAGCAGCACAAAGCCCAATGCTGCGAAGCGGGAGGCCGTTCGACCGATCAGCCATCCACGTGCGCTACTGCGCCCCATCATTTTTCTCCGAACATCCGGCACCGCGATTCGTTTCGTTATGCCGTTTGATACGAATGCCCTTGCCGGGTCCGCAAAGTCCAGCGGTGCGCAACCGAATAACGTCGCCCGCAGGAAATACTTAGCGCCCACTTTGCCGCTCGCCTTGGTGAAATCTGCCACAGGCTTGCGCCAGGTTCCTCAGGTGACCGCAAAAAGACAACGGCTCACGGGTGGTCCGATGAAGTTTACCTTGAATTGGCCCGGCTGGGGCATAACCCGGTCAGCTGGGGAAAAACGAAAGTTTTCGGGATCGCATCGACCATGAATATCAGCAGGCGCCGCTTACTCGGCGCGGCCGCGGTGGGCGCAGCAGGTTTGGCCTTGACGCGGAGCATCGCTTCCGACGTAGCTGTTGCCGCGCCGATCGACTTCAGCCAGTCTGCCATCGGCGCCGACCGCTTTTCAAGCGTGCTGCTCCCCGGGGCGCGCGCCGCGCTGGACCGTCACGCCGCCCATGTGACCAGCCGGGACATCATCGGCCTGGTCGATTTTTCCGCGCCGTCGCGCGCAACCCGCTTCTACCTGCTCGACACCGCTGCCGGACAGGTCATCTCCACTCATCTGGTCGCCCACGGCAAGGGTTCGGACCCGGCCAACCGGGGCTGGGTCGAACGGCTGTCCAATCGTCCCGGTTCCAACGCTTCGTGCGAGGGCGCGTTCCTGACGGGCGCTACATATTATGGTGAGCATGGCCGGTCGCGGCGCCTGATCGGGCTCGATCCGGGCAACGATATGGCCGAAAGCCGCGCAATCGTGATTCACGCCGCCAGTTATGTCGATCCCGGCCTGATCACGATCCAGGGGCGGATCGGGCGGAGCCAGGGCTGCTTTGCCGTCGCCCCGCGCGAGATCAACGACGTGCTCGAACTGCTCAGCCCCGGCAGCCTGCTTTACGCCGTAAAATAGCGCTGGCTTCCGCCACGGCAGACCGGTTAGTCAGACCGGCGGGAACAGCAGGCGGCGGGGCATGAAACTTCATCCAGTTTATCAGGAGATGGGCCTAACCATCTTCGAATACATGTCCGCCCTGTGCCGCGACGGCAGCAGGATCAACCTCGGCCAGGGCTTTCCCGACGATCAGGGGCCGGTTGAACTGCGTGAGGCGGCGGCGCGCGCACTGATCGAGCGATCCAACCAGTACCCGCCGATGACCGGCGTACCCGAACTGCGCGGTGCCCTGGCGGCATACTATACGCGCACCCAGCAACTTGCGGTTTCACCTGAACATTTCATCGTAACCTCCGGCGCAACTGAGGCTTTGGCCGCCGCGATCCTTGCCGTGGTCAGCCCAGGCGCCGAAGTGCTGGTGTTCGCACCCAGTTATGATCTGTACGCCCCGATGGTGCGGCGCGCAGGCGGTGTGCCGGTGTTCGTCCCCCTCGCCCCGCCCGACTGGCGCTATGTGGCCGAGGATATCGCCGCCAGGATCACCCCACGCACGACCGCGCTGATCCTCAACGATCCGCTCAACCCGACCGGCTCAGTCGCCAGCGCGGCGGAACTGGCGATGCTGGCCAATCTGTGCACGGCCCACGACCTTGTCGCGATCTGCGACGAGGTGTGGGAGTCGGTGCGGTTCGACGGCGTACCGCACCGTTCGCTGCTGGATTTCCCGGGCATGGCGCAGCGCACGATCAAGATCGGCTCGGCCGGCAAGATCTTCGGACTGACCGGGTGGAAGATCGGCTGGCTTTGCGCCGACCCGGCACTGGCGACAGTGGTCGGCCGGGCGCACCAGTTCCTGACTTTCACCACCGCCCCGGCAACGCAATACGCGGTAGCGCAAGGGCTGGCGATGCCGGACGTGATCGGCGGCTTGAACGCCCGCTGGGCGGCCTCGCGCGCGGTGCTCAACGGGCTGCTGGAAACCGCCGGCTTTGCCGTGCTGCCGGGGCCGGCCACGTGGTTTTCGTGCATCGACCTCGCCGGATCGGGCATTACGCTCGACGATCCGACCTTCAGCGAGCGCGCGGTCAAGGAAGGCGGGGTCGCCACGATCCCGCTCTCCGCCTTCATGGATGATGGCCGCCCGACCGGGGTGGTGCGGCTGTGCCACTGCAAGGAGGCGGCGACGCTGGCCGAAGGGGTGCGACGGCTGGCGGGGTTCCGGGATTCGCTGCAGTAGCCAGCCAGACCCGGCTCATTCCACCGGCGCGGTGCTGACCCCTAGCGCTGGAATCCCGATCGACCGCCGACCGCCGTAATCGGTGCGCACCACGATCAGGGCCGACTTCTCGTAATGATCGAGCAGCCGGCGGATGCGGCCGGGTGAACTGGTGCCGTAGACGCGGGAGAGTTCCGCATCGTCAGGGCACGGCAGCCCGCGCTGGGCGGCGCGGGCGATGACCAGAAACGGCGCGATCAGATCGTCCTGCACGTCGCGCGCGATCTTCAGGATTTCCGCCCAGTCCGGATCGCGTTCGTCAACGCCGGCGACCGCGAGGGCGAAGCGGCGGCGGAACGCGGTAATGTCCAGCCCGTGCCCGGCGATCCGCCGCATCCGGCAACGCACGGTGAAATCATGGAACAGTGTGGCGACCGGCTGAAAGGTGCAATCCGGCTCCTGCGCCATTTCAGCGAGGATCGCGGTGACATCGGCGATCCGTTCCTCGGCCTGAAACAGGCTCGGTTCGGCGGGTGGTTCGACCTGTTCGGACGCGGGCACAAAGCTCGCGATCTGGTCCAGAAGTTCGCCGGTTTCGACCGGAACCAGCTCTGGCACGGGCGGCCGGGGCAGCGGTTCCAGCGCCAGCGGTTCGGACAGGAGCAGCGATTCCATGGCGTGCCCCTGCGCGGACGGCATCGGCATCAGCCCGTGGATCGCCGTCTTGGCCTTGGTCTGGACATCGCCGATCCTGACCGACACCGGGCGGCGGCTGATCGCCGGGCCAAGCCCGAGGAAATGGCCGCGCGCCAGATCGCGGATCTGCTCGGCCTGGCGGCGCTCCATGCCGAGCAGGTCGGCCGCGCGGGCCATGTCGATATCGAGGAAGGTACGGCCCATCAGGAAGTTCGAGGCTTCGGCCGCCACGTTCTTGGCCAGTTTGGCCAGCCGCTGCGTGGCGATGATCCCGGCCAGCCCGCGCTTGCGCCCCCGGCACATCAGGTTGGTCATCGCCGCGAGGCTGAGCCGGCGCACCTCGTCCGACACGTCCCCGGCAGCGGCGGGGGCGAACACCTGCGCTTCATCCACCACCACCAGCACCGGATACCATTCCTCACGCGGGGCATCGAACAGGGTGGACAGGAACTGCGCGGCGCAGCGCATCTGCGCTTCGAGTTCCAGCCCATCCAGCGCCAGCACCACCGAGGCGCGGTGCTTGCGGATGCGGGCGGCCAGCCGCGCGATCTCGTCGCCGGCATAGGCGCTGCCGTCGATCACGACATGGCCGAACTGTTCGGCCAGCGTGACGAAATCGCCTTCGGGGTCGATCACCACCTGCTGGACCAGCGCGGCGCTTTCTTCGAGCAGGCGGCGCAGCAGGTGCGACTTTCCCGAGCCGGAATTCCCCTGGACGAGCAAGCGGGTGGCAAGCAGTTCCTCGATGTCGATGCGCACGGGCGCGCCCGATGGCTGGGAACCGATGATGACGGAGGCACTCACGCGCCCGCTGTTGCGGATGGCGCGGGGCCACTCAACCAAGCGCGGCGGCTTATCCCCAAGAACGCGCCCGCTGGCTTAACGGCCGGTGATGGGTTAGCGTTAGACGATGGCCGAAATCGTCAACCTGCGAACCGCGCGCAAGGCGCGGGACCGGCGTGCCGCGCAGGATGCGGCAGCGGCCAATCGCGCGAAGTTCGGCCAGACCAGGGCGGAAAAGTCGGCTACCGCAGCAGCAGCGGCCCGGACCGCCCGGACTGTTGATGGTGCCCGCATCGCGCGCGAACCCGCTGAACCCGAGGACATGACCTGATGCGGACGACCTTCCAGGACGCCACGGTGCGGCTTTACCACCTTGACGATGCCAGCGAAGGCGGCGCGGCGACGACGCTCCTGTACGGCTCGCTTGGCGAAGCTCTGGCCGTCGCTGCCGAGCAAAGCGAAGACATTCAGGCCGGTCTGTTCATCGCCACCGATAACGACGTGGTCGCTTACCTCGACCTGATCGAGGGCTGATCCCGCGTGGCGCGCGAGGAAGGCGTACCGGGTTTTGGCGAAATGGTCCGCGTGTTCGCGCGGATCGGGTGCCTCAGCTTTGGCGGGCCGGCCGGACAGATCGCGCTGATGCACCGTGAAATC
>JANLUV010000097.1:0-3019 GCA_031363685.1 Alphaproteobacteria bacterium
TCGCGCGCAATTCGTCGATGCCCGGCAGGTCGCGCCGCGAGCTAAGCCCGAAGTGGGCAAGGAAGTCCGGCGTGGTGGCGTAGATGACCGGCCGGCCCGGAACTTCGCGGCGGCCGGCGACGCGCACCCAGCCGGCTTCGAGCAGCACGTCAAGCGTGCCCCTGGCGGTCTGCACGCCCCGGATCGCCTCGATCTCGGCCCGGCTGACCGGTTCGTGATAGGCAACGATGGCCAGCACTTCGGTGGCGGCGCGCGACAGGCGGCGATGCTCCTCGCGCTCCCGCCGGAGCAGGTGCGCAAGGTCCGGCGCGGTCTGGAAGTGCCAGCGCCTGGCCCGCTCGACCAGATGGACGCCCCGCCCCGCATAATGCTCGGCAAGTTCGGCCAGCGCCGGGCGGACATCGGCGCCATTCAGATGCGCGGAAATCTGTTCGGCGCTCATCGGTTCGGTCGCCGCGAACAGCGCTGCTTCGACCGCGCGGACCAGCTCGTCGGGTCTGCCTTGCGTTTCCCCCGCGCCGGGCGCTTCCCCCGCGCTCATGCCCTGATCCCCCGCAGCCGCAAGGGGCCGAACACCGCATCCTGCGCCAGTTCAGCCTTGCCCAGCCGCGCCAGCTCCAGCGCGGCGACAAAGCTTGAGGCCAGCGCGGAACGGCGCAGGCGCGGATCGGCCCATTCCCCAGTGGCCGCAGCGGGGAGAAAATCGCGCAAGTCGATCCAGTCCAGCGACACCCCGAGCATCGCCGACACCCGCGACAGCGCGGATTCAAGCGTCATCACCGCGCGGTCGCGCACCATGTGCACCACCGGCACGGTGCGCGCCTTGACCTGCCCATAGGCCTGGACCAGATCGAACCATTCGCAGATCCACGCATTTCTGCGATCGACCCGCAGCCCTTCCGGGGCGCCGCGCCGGAACACGTCGCGGCCCAGCCGGTCGCGCGCCCTCAGCCGCGCCGCCGCCTCGCGCATCGCACCCAGCCGTTGCAGGCGCAACTGCAGGCGCAGCGCCAGTTCCTCGGGACTGGGGTCTTCCTGTTCCTCGCGCGGCAGCAGCAGCGCTGACTTGAGGTAGGCGAGCCACGCCGCCATCACGAGGTAATCGGCGGCAAGTTCCAGCCGCAGCGCTTCGGCCTGTTCGATATAGATCAGATACTGGTCGACGAGGCCGAGGATCGAGATCTGGCGCAAATCGACCTTCTGGCGGCGGGCCAGATCGAGCAGCAGATCCAGCGGTCCTTCCCAGCCATCGAGTTCGAGATGGAGCGATCGATGATCGGCCGCAGGCCCGGCGTTCGCCCAATCGTCGCCGCCGCTCCCGTCGCGTTCGTCGCAGGGCGGCGGCAGGCCCATCAGGCGGCGGTCCCGGCGTTGCCGGGCACCAGCGCCAGCAAGGCATCGCGCTTGTCGGCGAGCGCGCGGCGGCGGTCCTGCACGACATGGGCCGGTTCAGCGTTAGGAGGCCGCATGGTCGCCAGCGCCCTGGCCAGCCGGGCGGCCGAAACATCGGCCATGCCGCCGCAGGACCGCGCGATGCCAACCATATCGGCCATGTCGGCCCAGCAATTGAGCGCGATATCACACCCCGCAGTCAACGCCCGGACGGCACGCATGGGGACCGAGCCGGATAGTGCGTCCATGTCGAGATCGTCGGTCAGGAGCAGCCCGTCAAACCCGATCCGCCGGCGGATGACCTCCTGGATCACGAAGCGCGATTCGGTGGCGGGATGCTCTGCGTCCCACGCGGTGAAGCGGATATGTCCGGTCATCCCGATCGGCGCGGCAGCCAGCGCACGGAACGGAGCAAGGTCGGTTTCAAGCTCCTCCTCGGGCGCGGTGACGGTGGGCATTTCCTTGTGGCTGTCGGCAGTGGCGCGGCCATGCCCCGGCATGTGCTTGATGATCCCGGCCACCCCGGCGCTGGCCAGCCCCTGCAGGATCGCCCGGCCCAGCGCCGCCACGCGCAGCGGTTCGGCGCCCAGCGCCCGGTCGCCGATCACGTCGTGCGTGCCGGACTGGCGGACATCGAGCAGCGGCCAGCAATCGGCGCTGATCCCCGCTTCGGCCAGATCGAGCCCGACCGCTGCGGCATTGCAGCGCGCCGCCTCGATCGCGCTGGCGGGGGCGAGGCCATACAGCCGATCGAACACCTCGCCATTGGGATAGGCCGCCCAGACCGGCGGTTTCAGCCGCGCGACGCGGCCGCCTTCCTGATCGACGCTGATCAACAACCGGTCGCGGCCGTGGATCGCACGCAGATCGTCGGTCAGCGCGCGCAGTTGCTCGCGGCTTACGACATTGCGGCCGAACAGGATGTAGCCCGCCGGATCGGAATCGGCGAAGAAGGCGCGCTCATCCGGGGTAAGGCTGGGGCCGGACAGGCCGAAGATCGCGGGGGTCATCGGGCAGGGAATCGCAGGGATCGCGCGGGATCGCAAGGATCTGCCGCTTCGCCAATGTGCAAAACCCCGCCGCCCGCGCACGGCACGGCGGAGTTCAAAGGGTCAGCGCCTGAATTGTCAGTGCCTGAATTGTCAGTGCTTCACCTGGCAGGCGACACCGGATGCCTTGAGGCTGGCGCATAGCGCGTTCGCCGCAGCCAGATCGCCAGCGACCGCCTGCAGGCGGTAGACCGTGCCGATATCGGCGCTGCCTTCAAGGATGCGGTGGCGCAGGCTCTTCAGCGTTTCGTTGCCCGACGCAAGGCGGCTCCACCCGGCTTCGGCGGCGGCCTGCGACGAATAGGCACCAACCTGCACGCCAACGCCGCCCGTGTCGGCCCCGCCCACTGCGGCGGCCCCAGACGTGGCGGCCGCGACCGGCGTTTCAGCGCCGCCGAGCTTGGCCGGGGTGGATTTTCCTTCGGATACGGCGAAGGCGGAATCGCCGGTTCCGGCAAAAGTCTTGCCGCCCGCATCCTTCGGGGCTTCCTTGTAGGGCACGGCCGGGGCCTTGATCACCCCGCCATCGGCGATCCGGGACTGGTTGCCGCCCTGATGGCTGACGAACCACAACCCGC
>JANLUV010000102.1:0-5212 GCA_031363685.1 Alphaproteobacteria bacterium
AAAGCACGCAAGCCTGCGGGTTTGCCAGGACCCGAACCGCGCGTTGTCGGGAGCTGCGCGGTGCCAGCTGTCCGCGCCCGCCGACAGGTCGTCTGTGACCTTCCGGCGACGATGACCGCAGTCCCGGCGGCGCGCGCGCCAAGATCGAGGCGAGAGAGAGAAAGAGGACGTGCATCGCCGAGCTTCAACCAGAAACGCGCGATGTAGGAAAATGAAATGTGGGCCGCCGGCCTACTTCTTCGGAATGTCAGGATTGGGGTGGAATCCGGACAGGCTGGTTTCGATTGGAGAGTCAGCAAAGCCGACATTATTGCAGGGCTCAGTCGATCCAAAGATTCTGCACCAAAAAGAGGCTTTAATTAGTGTTGGCGCAATCGCCCGCAGCAGCCATACCTTCCAGCATGATCAACTATCTCGACGATTTTCCAATTGACTCAGCATTGCTGCCGGACCGGCTCCGATCGTTGCTTCAGCCGGTTGGCAAGAGTCCAACCTTGCGTGTCGACGTAACAGCACGATTTGAGAACGATCCGTATGGCCCAAATTGCGAGCATGTGCACATGATCATGGCACTCGCGCCGGATGCAGGCCCAGGAATTGTGGGTCAGTTTCGCGAGACCGGCGACGGCGTTGTTTATTTCTCGAAGCCAGACATCAGCGAGCGCGGAGGATTGAAAGACTTTAACATCTCCGTGTCCGGTCTCGACTATATAGTCATGTCGCAAGGAGGAGGCTCATTCTATGGTTTCCAGCTCGCGGAAAAAGTCTTGGCCGCCCTTGGGCTGACGCCGCGCTTGCTCGGCGGAGACAACCAAAAGCTGATCTATGACGATCTATCATTGCCTGAATTTGGGATCGTTGAGGGAGAAGTTTCCACCGAATATCATTACACCTCAAAGCGGAACGTGAATTGGTCCATATCCAACGAATATCTGAGAAGATATTTATGGATGCGGGGAGCTTACGGCGCACGGCTATTCTTCTACCAAGCCCTTCTGGCCGACCAACCGGGGCTAAGGGCGCTCATGCAAGGCGAAAAGCACGCAAAGTTAACACCTGAAAGCGGCTGGTATGATCTGGATATCCGGGAACATAAGGGCGGTTTGCTCATCCAGGTGTGGGCAATGGTTCATGCGATTGAACCAGAACTTTGCCCGAAACCCTCCGCAGAAGGGCTGATCTGGCCCGGCGTTGATGGTGCTATGACAGATGCCCGCGCCAATGCTCTGACCGCGACTACACCCGTTTTTATGGATGACCGCTTCTTGGAGAAATACGAGCAGAGCAGCTTTTATGAATCTGTGCCTTGGAAGTATGAGCAGGCTTGGGGCTGCAGCCCGTCCTATGGGGGGCAATGGTCTTTCACGGATTGTGTGCGCGTCGGCAGAAATCTCATTTGGGTGCCGATGCGCGAACTCTATAAGCCCAAGCCAGCCCAAGAGATCGTTCATGCCCATATGCACGCGCTCGATCCCGAGAAAGTCCGAGAGTTTGACAAAAACGAGGAGCACATTGTTTCCAAAACCGGACGTTTCGTGGAGCAATTGCTGCGCCTCGCTGAACTCATGTCTGCTCTGGGGCAACATTTCGGTGAACCGCAAGATACGAACGATATAGTCAAAATTTCCCGCACCGAGTTGCGCGCAAATGGCTGGCACAGCTACCCGGAGTTAACCCGATTAGCTCAAGTCGCGCCATTGAACATGACGGAACAGGCCTTCCTGTCCCGATGCAAAAGCATTCACGAACTTTGGCAACAAATACCAAACGCATACCTCAGAAAACTCATCGAACATGCTGGACATGCACGAAAGGCGGTGACGCAACAAGACTTTGGCAGTTTAAGGTTATTGCAGGGGCTGACAAACATCCTTGAGCGCTTGAATCGTGATGGTGAAAGCCGCGACGCCTTCGGCGCAGATGCCAGTCCTGACGATTTAAGCGCCCGCAACTCGGCGCTTGCTCCACTGTTTATCAACAACGATCTGCGAATCGCCGATGCTCATCATGCGGGCGAAGCATTGGCCTTACTCGAAAAATTGGATTTCGATATTGCTTCTGTAAACCAAGGATACGGGAGGGCATTGGATCATGTCTTTGACTGCGTGATCGGTGCATTTGGACATGTGAACCGGCAAATGGAGGCGATGTTGATGCGGTGAGAACGTCGGCTTTTTGGGTGAAGTGTCGGGCAGCGCAAACGTCCGCTATGTCGTCGCGAGCAGACATTCGCCTCGAACCGGGTTCGCACGCCGACGCGGGTCAGCCACGCGGCCGTGCCCGCTTTCTGAGCCACAGGATCGACCAATCATCCACCACCAGCCGGGCGGCAAGGCGCAGCCCGGCCCGGCGGCAGGCGGCGCGCACCGGCGGTTCCTGCGGTTCGAGCAGGCCGGACAGCAGCAGGTGCCCGCCGGGGACGAGATGAGCGGCAAAGTCCGGCGCCAGCGCGATCAGCGGGCCGGCGAGGATGTTGGCGATGACGAGATCGTAAGGCCCGCGTGCGTCGAGCAGCGGATCGGCCATCCCGTCGGCGATCAGCATGACCAGTTCGCCGGGGCCGCCGCCGAGCGGCACCGTGTTAAGCACGGCGTTTTCTGCCACCACGCCGGCGCAGACGTGATCGATATCGCTGGCGGTGGCGAGCGCGCGGGGCCACAAGTCGAGCGCGGCGAAGGCGAGCAGGCCGGTGCCGGTGCCGATATCGGCAAGGTTGCGGATGACCAGCCCCTGCGCCTTCATGTGCGTGAGCATCGTCAGGCAGCCGGACGTCGTGCCGTGGTGGCCGGTGCCGAACGCCTGGCTGGCGGGAATGGTGAAATCGCGGGTGCCGGGTTCGGCCAGCGCCGGAAAATCGGGGGTGTGGACGTGGAAGCGCCCGGCGCGGATCGGTTTCACGTCCTGCTGGCTGATGGTCAGCCAGTCGGCATCGGGGAGCTGTTCGACCGTGAAGGGCGGCGCACCATGGGCGAACAGCGCGGCGAGCGCGGTCGTGTCGGCAGCGGTGGGCTGGCGCGGGAACCACGCGTCGAGCTGCCAGTCGGCCGGTTGCGAATCCTGGGGCTGATCCGGCGTTACCTTGCCGCCGGACAGGGTGACATGCGGATCCCAGTCGAACGCGTCTTCATGGGCGATGAGCGCGGCCTCGATGATCGGGCGCGGGGCGAGGGCGGTGATTTTCCAGCTTTCGGACATATGTTGCCTCGTTAGCGCCCGGCGCGCTCCACGTCATGCCTGGTGGTGCGGGGGTGGCATAAAAGGCGGTGATCGGAGATATCTCCCGGACGTGGCGCCGCGAGATGCGCACTTTCGGGCGCAGACGCTTGCACCGCCGCGTGTTTCGATTAAGGGGAGGGACGTTCGGGAGGGCTGCCCTTCCGCAGTCACAGTCAGGGGAACTTGCCTAATGGCCAGCGCCGATAAATCCGGGGCCAGCAACCGTCCGCTTTCGCCGCACCTGCAGATCTGGCGCTGGAGTCCGGCGATGCTCGTCTCGATCCTGCACCGGGTGACCGGCAGCGGCCTGTCGGTCGTTGGCCTGGGCGTGCTGCTGTGGTGGCTGTGCGCGCTGGTCAGCGGGCCGGAGGCTTATGCCACATTCTCCAAGCACGCCGGTTCGTGGTACGGGCTGGTCGTGCTGGTCGGCCTGACCTGGGCATTCTTCCAGCACCTCGCATCCGGTTTGCGCCACTTCGTGCTCGATGTCGGCGCGGGATATGAACTGGGCGCCAATGCGCGCTGGTCGGTGCTGACGATGGTTATTGCGGTGGTGCTGACGGCGGGCTTCTGGGCCCTTATTCTGGCTCGCTAAGGATATTACGATGGGCAACGGAACTTCGATCGGCCGGGTTCGCGGGCTGGGTTCGGCACATAGCGGTGCGCAGAGCTGGCTGCATGAACGCTTTACCGGCATCGCCAGCCTGCTGGTTTCAGGCTATTTCCTCGTCTCGCTGCTGCTGCTGCCGAGCCTGAACTACCTGACGGTGCGGGCGTGGATCGCGCATCCGGTGCCCGCCACGGTGATGGCGCTGTTCGTGATCGTGAACTTTGCGCATGCCCGTTCGGGGATGCTGGTGGTGATCGAAGACTATGTCCACGAGCACGGTAGCAAGTTCGCCGTCGTCACGCTGCTGAACCTGGTTGCTTTTGCCGGCACCGCGTTCGGTCTGCTGTCCATCGTCCGCCTCGCGCTCGGAGCCTGAGATGACCGCCCAAGCTTCTTCCGGCCCCGCCTACAAGATCATCGATCACACGTATGACACCGTCGTCGTCGGCGCGGGCGGCTCTGGCCTGCGCGCCACGATGGGTTCGGCCGAAGCCGGCCTGAAGACCGCGTGCATCACCAAGGTGTTCCCCACCCGCAGCCACACCGTGGCCGCGCAGGGCGGCATCGCCGCTTCGCTGTGCAACAACTCGCCGGACCACTGGACCTGGCACATGTTCGACACCGTCAAGGGGTCGGACTGGCTGGGCGATCAGGACGCGATCGAGTACATGGTGCGCGAGGCGCCCCAGGCGGTGTACGAACTGGAACACGCTGGCGTGCCGTTTTCGCGCAATGCCGATGGCACGATCTATCAGCGCCCGTTCGGCGGCCACATGCAGAACATGGGCGAAGGCCCGCCGGTCCAGCGGACCTGCGCCGCGGCTGACCGGACCGGCCACGCGATGCTCCACGCGCTGTACCAGCAGAGCCTGAAGTACGCAGCGGACTTCTTCATCGAATACTTCGCGATCGATCTGATCATGGAAAACGGCAAGTGCCGGGGCGTGATCGCGATCTGCATGGATGACGGTTCGATCCACCGCTTCAAGGCCCACGCCGTGGTGCTGGCGACCGGCGGCTATGGCCGGTCGTACTACACCGCGACATCGGCCCACACCTGCACCGGTGATGGCGGCGCCATGGTGCTGCGCGCGGGCCTGCCGCTGCAGGACATGGAATTCGTCCAGTTCCACCCGACCGGGATCTACGGCGCGGGCGTGCTGATCACCGAAGGCGCGCGCGGCGAGGGCGGTTACCTGACCAACTCCGAAGGGGAGCGGTTCATGGAACGCTATGCCCCCTCGGCCAAGGATCTGGCCAGCCGCGACGTCGTCAGCCGGTCGATGGCGCTGGAAATCCGCGAAGGGCGCGGGGTCGGCCCGAACAAGGACCACATCTACCTCCACCTCGATCACATCGATCCCAAGGTGCTGGCCGAACGCCTTC
>JANLUV010000131.1:0-4730 GCA_031363685.1 Alphaproteobacteria bacterium
ATCGTCGCGGCGTGACCAACGTCGACGAAGGTGCGCCTGCTGTCGCCAATGCCGGCGACGATGTGCCCCCTGTCGCCAATGCCGGCGACGATGCGCCCAATGCCCGCACGCAGCTGCTCGACACGGCCAGCAAGATCATGCGTCAGCGCGACACGGTTGACGTGTCGCTGTCGGAACTGTCCAAACGTGCGGGTCTGAACTCGGCGCTGGTCAAGTACTACTTCGGCAACAAGGCCGGACTGCTGAAGGCGCTGCTGGAGCGGGAGTGGGCGGCGATCGTCAAGTCGGTCGATGCGCTGCTGGCCAAGGATCTCGATCCGGAAACCAAGCTGCGGATCCACATGGCGGGCGTGGTCGATAACTTCTTCCGTATACCCTATACCCACCGGTTGCTGATGCGGATGATCCGTGACAGCGACCCGGACGAAGGCCAGCGCCTGTCTGACCATTACCTCAAGCCGCTGCTGGTCGCTTATGAGCGGTTGATCGCCGACGGGGTGGCGCAGGGGGTTTTCCGTCCGGTCGATCCGACGCTGTTCTATTTCACCGTGATCGGGGCGGCGGACCGGTTTTTCACCGCGCGGTTCGTGCTGCATTACTGTTCCGACACCGACGTTCTCGACGAAGCGTTACGGGATCGCTATCGGGCCCACCTGAACGATTTCGTCGTGGCCGGGATTCTGGTCCAGCAACGGGGCGACCAGTAGCGGGCGCCCGATAACGATCGACCTGAACGGGGATGACAGATGCAGCGCGCGTGGCACATCGGGGTGATCGGCGGGTCGGGCCTGGCCGAAGGGATCGGGCTAGAGAACGCCCAGGAAATCGCCGTTTCCTCGCCGTTTGGCGAACCGTCCGCGCCGGTGGTGCAGGGCATGCTGGGCGGGGTGCGGTTCACCTTCCTTTCCCGCCACGGCGCCGGCCACCGCCTGCCGCCCTCGGCGGTCAACTTCCGCGCCAATGTCGATGTGCTGAAGCGCTGCGGCGTGACCGATGTGCTCGCGCTCAGCGCGATCGGTTCGCTGCGCGAGGAATTCGCGCCGGGCCACTTCGTTGCGGTCGACCAGTTGATCGACCGGACGCAGGGCCGCGCGCGCAGCTTCTTCGGCGAGGGGCTGGTCGCGCATGTCAGCCTGGCCGATCCCACCTGTCCGCGCCTGTCCGCGCTCGCCGCATCAGCCGCTCGCGCAGCGGGCGCCACGGTGCATGATCGCGGCTGTTACATTGCGATCGAAGGGCCGCAGTTCTCGACCCGCGCCGAAAGCCGGATGTTTCAGGCATGGGGCGCCGACGTTATCGGGATGACCGCGATGCCCGAAGCCCGGCTGATGCGCGAGGCGGAACTTCCTTACGCGGTGCTAGGCATGGTCACCGATTACGACGCGTGGCGCGAAAGCGAGGCCGGGGTCGAGGCGGCGGAAGTGTTCGCGGTGATGACGGCCAATGCCGAACGGGGGCGCGCCGCCGTGCGCGAACTGGCCGCGCTGCTCCCGCCCGAGCGTGAGCCGAGCCCGATCGACAGCGCACTCGAATATGCCTTCGCTACTGCCCCGGCCCAGCGCGATCCGGCGCTGGTCGCCCGGCTCGGCGCGGTTGCGGGGCGCGTGCTGGGGTAAGCCGCAACGAGGCTCCTGCGCGGTCGCGGCAAAAGCTTCGCCGCGTGTGTGCGACCGGGTGAGTGAGCGGCCGATTTCGGACGGTTTATGCCCGAATTGCGCGTCCTGACGGGCAAGTGAACAGCAATCTTGCGTCCGCCCGGCCGAAAAGCGAAAAAATTGCTTGGCCCGGCAATCTGGTTGCATTAGGAACCACTTAATCAGCGGAGTGCCGCAGCGCGTGATCGCGCAGCATGTGGCGACAGATTTTGGGTCGGATGTATTATGATGACCGAAACGCGCAACTATTTAGAACCTATGCGGCAAGCGGCGAAGGTATCGCTTGGGCTCATCAGCTTTCAAACCAAGAATGGTCTTGCCAACCTGCGATAAGTTGGGCAGCCGCAACGCCCGGCGGTGCCGTCGCGTAAACTCCTTCATTCGAGCAGATTGTCCCTATGCCTGCGAAGATTTCAAGACTGGCGGATTTTCTCCCCTATTTGTTGTCGGTGACATCCAATGCTGTCAGCGATCGCATTGCCGAAGAATATCGGGCCCACTTTGATTTGAAGATTCCGGAATGGAGGGTGATGGCCGTACTGGGCGATGCCGGGGCACTCACTCAGCGCGATCTGGTCCGCGCCACGCTGATGGACAAGGTTGCCGTCAACCGCGCCTGCAAGGTGCTGGAAGACCGGGGCCTGGCCATGCGCAGCCCGAATGACCGCGACGGTCGCTCGCATCACCTCGAACTTACGGCCGCGGGCCGTGCGATGCATGGACAGATCATGCCGATGGCGCTGGGCATGGAACGCTGCATCTTTGCTGCATTCAGCGAGGAAGAGCGGCGCCAGTTCAACTTGTTGCTGCTGCGCCTGCGGGAAAGCGTGAAACGCCTCGATCCTGTCCCGGCGCATGATGCGGCCACGGCGCGGCGCGGCAATGGCCGTCAAGCCGCAAACCCGGGTTCGGGGCTGGCGGCATGAAGCTTGCCTCGCTGCCGCAGCGGCGCGACGGGCGGCTGATTGTCGTCTCCGCCGATCTGGCCTGGTATGCCGATGCCGATCATATCGTGCCGACGCTGCAGGCCGCGCTTGATGACTGGGACCGCCATGCCCCCATGCTCGAAACGCTGGCGATCGAACTTGAACATGCGGCCATCCCGCGCCGCCGCTTTCACGAGCGCGAGGCGGTTGCCCCGCTGCCGCGGGCATACCAGTGGGTCGATGGCTCGGCCTATGTCAATCACGTCGAACTGGTGCGCCAGGCACGCGGTGCGGAGCTGCCCGACAGTTTCTGGCACGATCCGCTGATGTATCAGGGGGGCAGCGACGATCTGCGTCCCGGCCGCTCGCCGATCGAACTGGCGGACGAAGCGTGGGGTGCCGATCTGGAAGCCGAAATCTGCGTCGTCACCGGCGACGTGCCGCAAGGCGCCAGCCGCGAGGACGCGCTGGCCGCGATCCGCCTGGTCGGGCTGGTCAACGATCTGTCCTTGCGCAACCTCATCCCCGGCGAACTCGCCAAGGGGTTCGGGTTCGTCCAGGCCAAGCCGGCCACCGCGTTCTCGCCGGTGTTCGTCACGCCGGCGGCGCTGGGCGATGCGTGGCAGGACGGCAAGCTGCACCTGCCGCTGGCGGTCGATCTCAACGGCCAGCCGCTGGGCCGCGCCCATGCGGGTGAGGAGATGACGTTCGATTTCGGCACCATCATCGCCCATCTGGCGCGGACCCGGCGCATCGGCGCGGGGTCGATCATCGGATCGGGCACGGTATCGAACCGCGATCCCGATGGATCGCCCGGCCGCCCGATCGCGCAAGGGGGTAGGGGTTATTCCTGCATCGCGGAACAGCGGATGGTCGAACAGCTTCAGGGCGGCACGGCCACCACGCCATTGCTGCACCATGGCGACACCGTCCGTATCGAAATGCGCGACAGCAAGGGTCGCAGTATTTTCGGTGCAATCGAGCAGAAAGTCATACCCGCCGCAGCGTAGCGGCAATTCGCTGATGCCAACGGAACAGGGCGGCCCTGTGGCCGCCCTGTTCCGTTGTCCGGGGTCTGCGCCCGGTTTGTTGCGGCGCCCTACTTGTTCTGGGCGGCGAAGGCGTCGGCGATCGAGCAGCCTGCGGGGCCGAGGATCACGACGAACAGCACCGGCAGGATGAACAGGATCAGCGGCACGGTCATGATCGCCGGCAGGCGCGCGGCCTTTTCCTCGGCGCGCATCATGCGTTCGTTGCGGAATTCGGCCGAGAGCACGCGCAGTGCGGAAGCAAGCGGCGTACCATAGCGTTCGGTCTGGATCATCGTCGTCACCACCCCGCGCACCGCGTCGAGGTTGACGCGATAAGCCAGGTTCTCGAAGGCCATGCGGCGTTCGGTCAGGAACGACAGCTCGATCCCGGTCAGGGTGAATTCGTCGCCCAGTTCCGGATAGGCGCGGCCAAGTTCCTTGGCGACACGGCCGAACGCGGCATCGACGGTCAGGCCCGCCTCGGCGCAGATCACCAGCAGGTCGAGCGCGTCAGGCAGGCCCTTGCGGATTGCGTTGGTGCGCTTGGACGCGATGTTGCTGATGTAAAGCTCGGGCGCCTTGTAGCCCAGGATCACCGCAGCCGCGAACCCGCCGAACCGCTTGAAGCTGCTCCAGTCGGCGAAAGTGTTGGCCCAGTAGAACACGGTCGCCGCGATCAGCCCAAGAACGACCGGCAGGACCATGCGCGCGAAGATGACCGCGATTGCGTATTCCTTCTTGCGGATCCCTGCGAACGCCAGCTTCTGCTGGATGTCCTGGATCTGGCTTTCCTGCAGCACTTTGAGCTTGGTCAGCGTGTCGCGCATCTGTTCGGTGGTGCGGTTCTTGCGAACCAGGCTCTGCCGCCGCCGCGCGCTGTTGGTGACGATGCCCGCCTTGAGCTGCTCGCGCCGCTCGTTGAGCGCCTTGACGCGCTTGGCCATCGGGTCCTTGACCGTGATCGCGGCGTAGATCGCCAGCGCCACTGCGGCGGCCGCGATTGCGGCAAGGATCGTGCCGATGAGGATGACGTCGAAACCGAGGACCGTCGGGTGAGCCGCTGTGGGAACATTGAGCATGGGGGTCGCGCCTCCTCGTTCAGATTTCGAAGCTGACCA
>JANLUV010000150.1:0-1794 GCA_031363685.1 Alphaproteobacteria bacterium
CCAGATGAACGGGGTGGTGAACGGGTTGGTCACAAACGTGGTCAACGCCGCGACCGGGACATTGGCCCGCACGGTCAGGCTGAGCAGCGCGGCAAAGACGATCTGGGCAACCGGCAACAGGATGCCCACCACTATGCCCAGCGCCACGCCGCGCGGCACCGAGCGGCGGGTGAAGCGCCACAGTTCGCTGGCCAGAACGCGGTGCGCAAACGGGCGGATGAAGCGGCTTTGCTCCATCTGCTCGCGCGTGGGCATCGTGCGCTGTGCCCAACCTGTAAACCTTACGATCATGCCATTCCCGTCTGTATGGCGCAGCATATGCCGATTACCCGCGCGCCGGAATGGCTTCCTGCACCACCGCCCCTTTCCGCGCGATGAAGGGCCGCATCCGTGCGACCGGGCGCGGCGCGACCTGCAGCCTCGTTAGCCATGCCTATCACCCATGATCGCGCATGATGCGCTGCTGATCGCGCTTCCACTCGCGATCCTTGGTCGTCTGGCGCTTGTCGGCGGCGTTCTTGCCCTTGGCGAGCGCGAGTTCGACTTTAGCCCGGCCGCGCCCGTTGAAATAGATCGACAGCGGGACCAGCGTCATCCCCTTGCGTTCGACCGCACCATGGAACTTGGCGATCTCGCGCTCTTTCAACAGCAGTTTACGCGGGCGCTTCGGTTCGTGGTTGAAGCGGTTACCGTGGCTGAATTCGGGGACGTTCGCATTGACCAGCCAGACCTCGCCGTTCTTCACCTCGGCATAGGATTCCGCGATCGAGCCTTCGCCGAACCGCAGGCTTTTCACCTCGGTGCCGGTCAGCGCGATCCCGGCTTCAAACACGTCCTCGATATAATAGTCATATCGCGCGCGCCGGTTTTCGGCGACGATCTTCTGCTTGTCGAATTCTGCTGGTTTCGGTCGGGCCATGGTTGCGCTGCATGTAGGGCTGCCGACCCGGAAAGGAAAGGCGCGCAAGCGCCATAACCACGCAGTAGTGACCTTTGACCAAGCCTGATCCGGTCAGCGAACCCGCGACCCGGCGAGGAAATCGACCGGAATGACCGTGGCGGACCGGTGCGGGGCTGCTTCGCCCGGCGCATTGGCGCGGCGCACCGTGCGGGCCAGCAACAGCGTCGATTGCGCCGCCGCTTCGACCGTCAGGGCAACCGACCGGCCATCGGGAAAGAACACCAGTACCGCCCCGTCCGGCCCCTCCGTCACATGGAGCGGCTCGGTACAAACGCGGCGGTGACGGCGGGACATGGTACGGGAGTAGGACATACGCAGGAAACGCGGGGCTTGCGGCAGCAGTTCCTCTATTGGTCGCATTCCGAGTGCAAACTGTCGCGCGCACCGCGATGGGCAGAATTTTACAGCAACCCGGCGTGGACCAGCGCGGCGTCCACTGCTTCGCGGGCGGCGGCGTTGCACGTGACCAGCGGCAGACGCAGTTCCTCGGCCACATAGTCCAGCACGCGGCTCATCGCGTACTTGACCGGCCCCGGTGAGGCATCCTCGAACATCGCGTAATGCAGCGGATAAAGCTTGTCGTTGAGCTGGCGCGCGGTGGCTAGGTCGTTCGCGGCGCAGGCGGCCTGGAATTCGGCGCACAGCTTGGGCGCGACGTTGGCCGTGACCGAGATGCAGCCAACCCCGCCGGCAGCGTTGAACGGCAGGGCCAGTTCATCGTCGCCCGACAACTGGCAGAACGGCGAGGAAATCCCCATGCGGTGATCGGTCACGCGCGACAGGTCGCCGCTGGCGTCCTTGATCCCGACGATCCGCTGCGGAAACCGGCGCGC
>JANLUV010000151.1:0-6370 GCA_031363685.1 Alphaproteobacteria bacterium
AACTTCCTGTTGCCCAACAAGAAGGCGCTGCGCGCCAACGATTCGAACAAGAAGGTCTTCGAGGCCAACCGTTCGAAGATCGAATCGGATAACGCCAGCCGCCGCGGCGAGGCCGAAATTCATTCGAAGGACGTCGCGGGCAAGCAGGTCATCCTGATCCGCGCCTCGTCGAACTCGGGCCAGCTCTACGGCTCCGTTTCGGTTCGCGATATCGCCGATGCCCTGATCGCCGATGGCGCCAAGGTCACCAAGGGAATGATCGTGCTCGAACGCCCGATCAAGACGATCGGCGTGTTCGACGTCCGCGTCGCGCTGCACCCGGAAGTGTCGGTCGGCGTCAAGGTGAACGTCGCCCGCTCGACCGACGAAGCCGAACTGCAGTCGCAGGGCGTCAACGTCATCGACTCGATGTTCGACACCGAGAGCGCGGGCTTCACCGAAGCCTACGATCCGAATGCCGAACCCGGTGAAATCCCGGCCGACCTGCTCGACGAGCCGGCCGCGGACGCCCCCGAGGCGTAACCGCCGCTTCCCGCACGGGATAACAAGGCCTCCGTCCCACCGGGACGGGGGCTTTTGTTTGTCCGCGCGCCCCAACCCCATCCACGCCATTTGAATTGCAACCCCACACGCGTATTGTGTGCAAATGCAGCAACCCGACACGATCATCGCCGAACTGGTCCGCCTCTACGACGAGGCCGTCGCCACCCTGCGGGCCGACATCGCCGCCTATGTCGATCACGGCACCCTGCCCCCGCCCGATCGCCGCGCCGGCAACGCCTGGTGCTATCCCGAACTGCGCATCCACTACGGCGGTCAGGAAACCCGCCCCGAGGTCGCCCGTGCTTTCGGCCGGCTCAACCGCGGCGGCACTTATGGCTGCACCGTCACCCGCCCGGCGATCTTCGCCGATTACCTGACCGAACAGCTGGCGCTGCTGACCGAGGACTATGACATCCAGGTCGAAGTGCTGCGCTCATCCCAGGAAATCCCCTTCCCTTACGTGCTCGACGCCGCCACCGGCCTCGGTACCACCAGCCCCGTCGAACTGGCGCGCTTCTTCCCCACCACCGAACTCGCGATGATCGGTGATGAACTTGCCGACGGCTACGATCTGGGCCACCCGGACGAACTAATGCCGCTGGCGCTGTTCGATGGCCTGCGCACCGATTTCAGCCTTGCCCGGCTGGCGCATTACACCGGCACCGCGCCCGAACACTTCCAGCGCTTCATCCTGTTCACCAACTACCACCGCTATGTCGATGAATTCGTTGACTGGGCAGGCGGGCAGCTCGGCCGGAACGGCTACACAGCGCTGTCCGGCGCCGGCGGCCTTTATCTCGATGCCCCGGTCGAGCGCGCGCGTGATCGGCTGTCCGACACCGCCTGGCGCCGTCACCAGATGCCCGCCTATCACCTGATCGGGCCGGACCGCAGCGGCATCACGCTCGTCAACATCGGCGTCGGCCCGTCCAACGCCAAGACAATCTGCGATCACCTCGCCGTGCTCCGGCCCGAAGCGTGGCTGATGATCGGCCACTGCGGCGGCCTGCGCCCCACCCAGCGGATCGGCGATTACGTGCTGGCCCACGCCTACCTGCGCGACGACCATGTGCTCGATCCAATGCTCCCGCCCGAAATCCCGATCCCGGCCATCGCCGAAGTCCAGGTCGCGCTGGCCCGCGCCGCCGAAATGGTCAGCGGCACCGGCGGGTCCGACCTGAAAAAGCGGATGCGCACCGGCACCGTGGTCACCACCGACGATCGCAACTGGGAACTGCGCTACACCCAGTCCGCCCGCCGCCTGTCGCTCAGCCGCGCAGTCGGGATCGACATGGAAAGCGCCACCATTGCCGCCCAGGGCTACCGCTTCCGCGTCCCTTACGGCACGCTGCTGTGCGTTTCAGACAAGCCGCTCCACGGCGAAATCAAGCTGCCCGGCCAGGCCAACCGCTTCTACGAGGAAGCGATCAGCGCCCACCTGCTGATCGGGGTGACCGCCTGCGAACTGCTGCGCGCCGAAGGCGCCAAGCTCCATTCCCGCAAGCTGCGGGCGTTCAACGAACCGCCGTTCCGGTAAGTGGAAGCGAAGGTGCGAGGGCGACTGCCCTCGCGCTCCCTGTACGTCTCCCGGCGGCAAGTCACTTCAAGCCGACAGAAACGCCGCCATCGCCTCGCCGAGTTGCGGCATCGTCACCGAACTCATGTGCGTGCCGGGAATTTCCGCATAGCGCGCATTCGGTAACATCCTGGCCAGCAACGGCGCGGAACCATTGTCCTGATCCTTGTCGCCGCACACCACCAGCGTCGGCATGGTCAGCCCGACCAGCGCCTCGGGCGAAGTATCGTCGATCGATCCCAGCAGCAGCCGCACCGCTTCCCGATCGACCTGCATCGTCTTCATGAACTGCTGCGCCAGATAAGCCGGATCGCCCGGCCGGATCGTCCCGAACCGGGCAATCACATCCAGAAAATGCGCGCTGCGCCCCGCCCACCCGGCCAGACCTTCCAGCCCCATCCCGCCCAGCACCAGCCGGCGCGGCGTCTGCCCTGCCAGAACCGCGCGAACCGCTGTACGCGAACCCAGCGAAAATCCGCCCAGATCGAAATCGTCCAGCCCCAGCCCCGCCACCAGCGCCACCAAATCCCTGACCAGCACATCCGCCGGATAAGCCGCTGGATCGTGCGGCGCGGCGCTCTGCCCATGGGCGCGCAAATCCGGCATGATCGGATCAAACCCGGCCGCCACCAGCCGCTCCGCGTGGCCATACTTGATCCAGTTGACCTCAGCGCTGGAAAACAGCCCGTGCAGCAGAATTACAGGCGGTCCCGCTTCTGCCGATGCCAGCCGATGTACCGCCAAGGGCGCGCCGTCGAAACCCGGCAGGAAACTGGTGGTAATATCGGCCATCATCAACTCAGCAGCTTGTATCCGGAAAACAGCAGCACTGCCGCCAGCGCCGGGCGCAGGATATGATCCGGCGAGCGGCTCGACAACAGGCTGCCGACGATAACCCCGGGGATCGAGCCCATCAGCAGGTTCAGCAGCAGGCCCGGATCAACGCCGCCAATCATCCAGTGCCCAAAGCCCGCCACCAGCGTCAGCGGCACGGCATGGGCGATATCGCTCCCCACGATCCGCGACACGCGCAGCGCCGGATAAAGCATCAGCAGCGCGGTCATCCCGATCGCGCCCGCCCCCACCGACGAGATCGTGACCGCGATGCCCAGCAGCGCGCCCAGCGCCACCGTGGGAACCAGCGCTTCGCGCTCATCCAGCCGCTCATGCGTCTTGGCAAACATCGCCAGCTTCTTCTGGAACAGCGTTGCAACCGAAGTCAGCACCAGCATGACGCCAAGAACGGTGACGATCACCTTGGTGGTGTTGCCGTCGACACGGCCGAACTGGCTCATCGTCACAAGTGTCAGCACCGCAGCGGGGACACTGCCCATCGCCAGCCGGCGCACGATCTTCCAGTCCACCGTGGCGTTCCAGCCGTGAACCGCACTGCCGACAATTTTCGTACTGGCGGCGAACAACAAGTCCGTCCCGACCGCAGTAGCCGGGTTCACTCCGAACAGCAGGACGAGAATCGGGGTCATCAACGATCCGCCGCCCACCCCCGTCAACCCGACGAGAAACCCCACGAGCAGCCCGGCCACGCCGTGCAGAAAATCGAAATGTGCCAGCATTTTACCCCCCGCCCACTCACGCTGTCGTGTCGCGGGCAGCACCCCTTATCGGGCGCGTCGGCATTACCGCAATCGAAATCTCTAGTTGATCGCTTGGGATTGAATCCAATTGTGCTGGCAGGGGTCCCCATGCCGACGAACCGGACGCGGAGCAGGATATTTCTTGCAGGTCAGCGAAACGTCGCGCGCCAGATTCCGTTTAGATCTTCGTCGGGGCGGGGTCCCTCCCAAGGAGAATACCATGAATAAATCTCGTTTGGTGGCGTCGCTGCTGGCTGCCAGTGCCCTGTCCATCGCCGTCGCCACCCCGGCTCATGCGGGCAAGGCCGATCGCGCCCGCCAGGCCATCGCCGCCGCCGAAGCCAAGATCCAGGCCGCAGAAACCACTGGCACGGCGGCCGACATGCCGCGCCGCGTCGCTGCCGCCCGGGCGGAACTGGCCCGCGCCAGGGAAGATCTGTCTGCCCGCCGCAAGGATGAAGCGATCGAAACCGCGATCCACGCGGGCGCGCTTGCCGATGCAGCGCTGGGCGAGGCCCGGAAGCACCACGATGAAGCGCTCGCCGCCGAGCAGCAGGCCAAGGTCGATGCGGTCGCGTCCGCCCGGCAGCAGACCAGCCAAGCTCAGATCGAGTTATCGGAAGCCAACGCCCGTGCGGCCAACGCGCAGCAATCGGCGGCAAACTCTGCCGTACAGGCAGCAGACGCTCGCGCGATGGCGGCAAGCTCTGCCGCGCAGGCAGCGGCCCTGCAGCAGCCGTCCCCGCAGGTAGAAACGACCGTGACCACGCAGCAGACCGCCACGCCGGCCCGCAAGACCACGCACCGCACGGTTGTGCGCAAGCGGGTGATCCATCGTAAGGCGACTCGCCGCGCTGCACCGCCCGCACCAGCGACGTCCAGCACGACCACCACGGTCACCACGGTCACCACGCGCTGATAACGATGCGACCCCGGCCTGCATGGCGCAGTCCGGGGTCGCATCGTTTTGAAGGCAAGCTCAACCCGGCATAAGTCCGGGCGTCACGCTCAGCCTTTCTTCAGATGCCGCCGGCCGAGCAGTTCGGCGATCTGCACGGCGTTCAGGGCCGCACCTTTGCGCAGGTTGTCCGAAACGCACCACAGCGCCAGGCCGTTCTCGACCGTGATGTCCTCGCGGACGCGGCTGACATAGGTCGCGTAATCGCCGACACATTCGATCGGCGTCACGTATCCGCCGTCCTCGCGCTTGTCGACGAGCATCACGCCCGGCGCCTCGCGCAGGATGTCCTGCGCCTGCTTGGCCGTGATCTCGTTCTCGAATTCAATGTGCAGCGCCTCGGAGTGGCCGACAAACACCGGCACGCGCACGCAGGTCGCCGTCACCTTGATCTTGGGATCGAGGATCTTCTTGGTCTCCGCCACCATCTTCCATTCTTCCTTGGTGTAGCCATCATCCAGGAAGTCATCGATGTGCGGGATCACGTTGAAGGCAATCTGCTTGGTAAACTTCTTCGGCTCGGCCTGATCGCCGACGAAGATGCCGCGGCTCTGCTCGAACAGCTCGTCCATGCCTTCCTTGCCCGCGCCCGAAACCGACTGGTACGTCGCCACGACCACGCGCAGGATCTTGGCTGCATCGTGGAGCGGCTTGAGCGTCACGACCATCTGCGCGGTCGAGCAATTGGGGTTGGCGTTGATGTTCTTCGCCTTGTACCCGTCGATCGCCTCGGGGTTCACCTCTGGCACCACCAGCGGCACGTCCGGGTCCATCCGGTACAGCGACGAGTTGTCGATCACCACGCAGCCCTGCGAGGCCGCCTTGGGGGCATAGATCCGGGTTGGGCCGGACCCGACGGCGAACAGCGCGATGTCCCAGCCGGTGAAATCGAAATGCTCAAGGTTCTTCACCTTGAGCATCTTGCCGGTCTCACCGAACTCGACCTCGATCCCCTGCGAACGCGCCGAGGCGACTGCGGCGATTTCGTCAATCGGGAATTCGCGTTCGGCCAGGATGTTCAGCATCTCGCGGCCGACGTTGCCCGTCGCACCGACCACAACTACGCGGTAACCCATGTCGTCACTCCTGTGCGCTGGCTGCGCGGCGCGTTCTGCCAGATAGCCCGGCCCCAGCGGCCGGGCGGATAAGGAAAAGGGCGC
Organism: Alphaproteobacteria bacterium; assembly: GCA_031363685.1. GTDB lineage: Bacteria > Pseudomonadota > Alphaproteobacteria > Sphingomonadales > Sphingomonadaceae > Novosphingobium. The sequence continues at coordinate 5,833 of JANLUV010000151.1, forward strand.
CCCGGCTTGGCCAGGGCGCCCTTACGGTGTTTGTTCCGTTAGCGGCTTGGGCTTATCGCCCGCCCTGTTCAGCCTTCTGCGGCCGGCTTGACGAACTTGCGCTCGGCAATCCGGGCGCGTTTGCCGGTGCGGCCACGCAGGTAGTAAAGCTTGGCACGGCGCACGACACCGCGACGGACCACGACAATGCTGTCGATGTTCGGCGAATAGAGCGGGAATACACGCTCAACGCCTTCGCCGAACGACATCTTGCGCACGGTGAAGTTGGAGTTGAAGCCACGGTTCGAACGCGCGATGCACACGCCTTCGTAGGCCTGCACGCGGGTCCGTTCGCCATCGATCACCTTCACGCCGACGCGCAGTGTGTCACCGGGACGGAAAATTGGAATTTCCTTGGCGGCCTTGGCAATTTCCTCGGCCTCGATCTGTCCACCTATAACAGCGCCTGTTTGGCCTTCACCTTTTGTAGTCACTGCACCACCTAGCCCGCCGCCAACAGCACCGCCTAATAACTCACCCGTGCTGCCACCTACTACAC
>JANLUV010000227.1:0-2331 GCA_031363685.1 Alphaproteobacteria bacterium
CCTTGAAAAACTCCTCGGCGTCCTCGATCGTCATGTCGAGCACCCCGGCGATGCTGAGCCCCTTGAACTTCACCTCCAGCGTCTCGCGGTTGTAGCGCTTGCCGGCGCATTCCTCGCAGGTGACGTAGACATCGGGCAGGAAGTGCATCTCGATCTTGATCAGCCCGTCGCCCTGGCACGCCTCGCAGCGGCCGCCCTTGACGTTGAAGCTGAAGCGGCCCGGCTTGTACCCGCGCGCAGCGGATTCCGGCAGGCCGGCGAACCAGTCACGGATCTGGGTGAATGCGCCGGTGTAGGTCGCGGGGTTCGAGCGCGGGGTGCGGCCGATCGGCGACTGGTCGATCTCGATCACCTTGTCGCACTGATCAAGCCCGGTGATCCTGTCATGCGGCCCGGCGATAACGCGGGCGCCGTTCAGCACCCGCGCCGCGCCGGCGTAAAGCGTATCGAGCGTGAAGCTCGACTTGCCCGAACCGGACACCCCGGTGACGCAAGTGAACGTACCGAGCGGGATGCTGGCCGTAACCCCCTTGAGGTTGTTCGCCCGCGCGTTGTGGACGGTCAGCTGGTGGCCGTTGCCCGTGCGCCGCACCGTGGGGACTTCGATCCGGCGCCGGCCGGACAGGTAGGCGCCGGTCAGGCTGTTTTCCGCGCTCAGGATATCCTCAAGCGTACCTTGCGCCACGATCTCGCCGCCGTGGATGCCCGCACCCGGACCAAGATCGACGATGTGATCGGCGGTGCGGATCGCATCCTCGTCATGCTCGACCACGATCACCGTGTTGCCCAGATCGCGCAGCCGCCGCAGCGTGGCGAGCAGCATGTCGTTGTCGCGCTGGTGCAACCCGATCGACGGCTCATCCAGCACGTAGAGCACGCCGGAAAGGCCGGAGCCGATCTGGCTGGCCAGCCGGATCCGCTGGCTTTCACCGCCCGACAACGTACCTGAAGTTCGATCGAGGTTTAGATAATCCAGGCCAACATTGTTCAGGAATCCAAGGCGTTCGTTGATTTCCTTGAGAATGGCCTTGGCGATCTGGTTCTGCTGGTTGGTCAGCTTTTCCGACAACGTCGAAAACCAGCCCAGCGCATCGGCGACCGACCGGCGGGTGCCACCGGAGATGTCTTCCCCGGCGATCCTGACCGCCAGCGCCTCGGGCTTGAGGCGCGCACCGTGACACGTCTCGCATGGCTGCGCGGTCTGGAACTTGCCCAGCTCCTCGCGCATCCACGCGCTTTCGGTCTGCAGCATCCGGCGATTGAGATTGCCGATCACACCCTCGAACGCCTTCTTGACCGTGTAGGATTTCTTGCCGTCGATGAAGGTCAGCGGAACCGGCTTGCCGCCAGTGCCGTGGAGAATGACGAGCTTTGCCTCGCCCGGAAGCTGATCCCACGGGATATCCAGACTGAAGCCGAACTCCGCCGCCAGGCTGGCGAGCACCTGCATGTAATAGGGGCTCGGCGGGTTGGACTTGGCCCACGGCACGATCGCCCCCTGCTTGAGGCTCAGCGCCTCGTTCGGCACCACCAGTTGCTCGTCGAACAGCAGCTTTTCGCCGAGCCCGTCGCAGGCCGGGCACGCGCCCTGGGGGGCGTTGAACGAAAACAGCCGCGGTTCGATCGATTCAATCGTGAAGCCGGATACCGGGCAGGCGAACTTTTCGGAAAAGACCATGCGGTTGGCCGCCAGTCCTGCGCCCTTCAGGCTTGCCTGACGATTCTGGCCCCGCCCCTCATCTTCGCGGCCCGGCACCACGCCGTCCGCCAGATCGACGAACGTCAGCCCGTCCGCCAGCTTCAGCGCCTGTTCGAAACTGTCGGCCAGCCGGGTCTCGATCCCGTCCCGCACCGCGATCCGGTCGACCACGACTTCGATGTCGTGCTTGTACTTCTTGTCGAGCGCGGGGGCATCCTCGATCGCATAGAACTCGCCATCGATGCGCACGCGGGTGTAGCCGGCCTTCTGCCATTCGGCCAGTTCCTTACGGTATTCCCCCTTGCGCCCGCGCACTACCGGGGCGAGCAGATAGGCGCGCGTCCCTTCGGGCAGGGTCATCACCCGGTCGACCATCTGGCTGACGGTCTGCGCGGAAATCGGCAGCCCGGTGGCCGGGCTGTACGGCACCCCGACCCGCGCCCACAGCAGGCGCATGTAATCGTAGATCTCGGTCACCGTGGCGACGGTGGAGCGCGGGTTGCGGCTGGTGGTCTTCTGCTCGATCGAGATCGCCGGCGACAGCCCGTCGATGTGTTCAACATCGGGCTTCTGCATCATCTCGAGGAATAGCCGGGCATAGGCCGACAGGCTCTCGACATAGCGGCGCTGGC
>JANLUV010000232.1:0-3043 GCA_031363685.1 Alphaproteobacteria bacterium
GGTGAGGTGCCCCCCCCCTCCGCCACCCAGCGGGTGGTCCCCCACCCCCCCCCGGGGAGCAACCAACAGCGCCCGCACCCGCGGCAGCACTTCAGCATGGAACGCGGCGGCGGCGGCGAGCGAATTGTCCGGGAGCGGGCCGACGCGCAGCAGCATCGGCGTTCAGCGGCGCTCGCGGCTGAGTGTCATGCCGATCTGCTCGCCCGCCTCGGCAATGGCCAACTTGACGATCTTGACCGTGACCGCTTCGACCCGGGGATCCTGCACGAACAGCGTATCGCAGATGTGATCGGCCACCGCCTCGATCAGCTTGAAGTGGACACCGGGCGGCAACGCCTCGGTCGCCGCGAACTTGAGGTCCATGTAGTTCTTGCTGGCGGATAGCGGGGTTTCCGGGGTGTAGCGCTCGACCGGCTTGAGCCGCACGGAGATCGAGATCCGCAGCGGCTGGGGGCGGCCGGTTTCCTCCGAATAGATGCCGGTCAGGACATCGACCTGGAGATCGGCGACTTCGAGGATCAGGCTATCGGCCAAGATGGATGAGCTTTCGTGCGGAAATGACGGGCTGGCGGGAATAGAGGGCTGTGGCGACGGGTTACCGCAGCTTGGCAATCGCCAGGCTATCGGACTTGGCCCGAACCTTGACCGATTCCTCGCTGCGGGTGAGCGCTTTGGCGATGGCCTTCAGCGCCATGCCCTTTTTGGCCAGCGTGTGCAGCTTCTGCACCTCGTCCGGGGTCCAGGGCTGTTTGTGACGCTCGAATCGTTCGGCCATGCATGCTTGTCCTTCAAGCCGGGTCGTTGCGCCAGCGCGCGAAGATCGCGGTGGGGAGCAGCCGACCATGTTCGCCTTCCTCGCGCACCGCAAGATCGCCGTGTTCGATCACCCCCGGAAGCCCGGCGAACACTTCTTCCAGCAGCCCGGCCAACGCCAGCGAGCTCATCCGCACGGCATAGACGGTGAGGAACAGGAAGCGGCTGTCGGGATCGAGCAGCGCGCGGCAATCGGCGACCAGCGGTGCGAGGTGTTCCTCCAGCCGCCACACTTCGCCTTCGGGGCCGCGCCCGAACTTGGGCGGATCGAGGATGATCCCGTCATAACGGCGCCCGCGCCGGACTTCGCGCGCGGCGAATTTGGCGGCGTCATCGACGATCCAGCGCACCGGACGATCGGCCATGCCGGACAACTGCGCGTTGACGCGGGCCTGCGCGACCGACTTTTTCGAGGCATCGACGTGGGTGACCGGGCCATGTGCCGACAGCGCCAGCGTGCCGGCCCCGGTGTAGCCGAACAGGTTGAGGGTGGAGAATCCTCCCCGGGACGGGGCGGTGGCAGCCGATCCGGCTGACGGAGGGGGTGGGCCTTCGGGTGCTGTGCCGGGGGGCGAGCCCCCACCACCGCCTGCGGCGGTCCCCCTTCCCGGTTCGGGGAGGAACTGCGAGGCCATCCAAGACCACACCGGGGCCATATCGGGGAAGAACCCCAGATGGCGGAACGGGGTGCAACTGGCGGTGAACTTTACCGGCTCGACGGCGCCGGGCCAGCTAAGGTGCCAGCCGTCGCGCGGGACCGGCTGGCTGTAGTGCCAGCGCCCGCCGCCGTCCTCGTCCGAGCCGGGAATGAATTCGCCGTGCGCGGCCCAGTCGGCCAGGCGCGGGGTCCATAGCGCCTGCGGTTCGGGGCGGATGAAGCGGTACGGGCCGTAGCGTTCGAGCTTGCGGCCATGGCCCGAATCGACGAGGCCGTAATCCGCCCAGCCCTCACCCGTGAGGATCAGCGGCGATTGGGCGCGCTGAGCCATCAGCCCTTCGGAGTGGCGTGTGCGGCCACATAGTCGGCAATTGCGGCATAATCGCCCGGCAGGTTGGTCAGCCGTTCCTCACGCTCGAACAGGTCGCCGACGCGGGCGGGCAGGACCGGGCGGTTGCCGGTCGCCTGCTCGACCGCGTCGGTGAACTTGGCCGGGTGCGCGGTGGCCAGCGTGACGACCGGCACGGACTTGTCGATCCCGGCGGTCCGCGCGGCGTGAAGCCCGATCGCGGAGTGCGGATCGATGGTTTCGCCGCATTCGACATAGGCCCAGCGGATCGCGCGGGTCATGTCATCGGCATCGGCGCGGGCGCTGGAGAACAGCGCGGCGGCCCCTGCGCGCTGGGCGTTGGTCAGCTGCATCGCCCTGGTCGCCTCGAACCCGCGCATTTGCTCGGCAAGGGCAGCGCCGTCGCGGCCGCCAACGTCGAACAGCAGGCGCTCGAAGTTCGACGAGACCTGAATGTCCATCGACGGGGCGGCGGTGGGGGTGACGGTGCCTTGCGAATAATCGCCGGTCGACAGCGCGCGGTGGAGAATATCGTTAACGTTGGTCGCCACGATCAGGCGCTCGATCGGCAGCCCCATCTGCGCCGCGACATAGCCCGCGAACACATCGCCGAAGTTGCCAGTCGGCACCGAGAAGGCGACCTTGCGGCGGGGCGCGCCGAGTTGCAGCGCGGCGGCGAAGTAGTAGACGATCTGGGCCATCAGCCGTGCCCAGTTAATCGAGTTCACCGCGCCGATCGCAAAGCGATCGGTCATCGCGCTGTCGTTGAACATGCGCTTTACCATCGCCTGGGCATCATCGAAGCTGGAATCCTCGACGGCGATGTTGTGAACGTTGGGCGCCAGCACCGTGGTCATCTGCCGGCGCTGCACATCCGACACGCGGCCGCGCGGATGGATCATGAAGATATCGATCTTGGCCCGGCCCGCCACCGCGTCGATCGCGGCGGAGCCGGTATCGCCCGAGGTGGCGCCGACGATGGTCAGGTGCTGATCGCCGCGATTCAGGAATTCCTCGAACAGCAGGCCGAGCAGTTGCAGCGCAACGTCCTTGAACGCCAAGGTGGGGCCGTGAAACAGTTCGAGCAGCCAGTGCTGTTCATCGAGCTGGACCAGCGGGGTGACGGCGGCATGGGCAAACCGGCCATAGGCGGCGCGGGTCAGTTCCAGCAGGCGTTCGGGCGTCAGGCTGTCGCCCCACGAACGGCTGCATGATCTGCTGCG
>JANLUV010000260.1:0-2064 GCA_031363685.1 Alphaproteobacteria bacterium
GGAGCGCACGTTCGGGCTTGCGGCTGATGGCACCAAACTGGACCGTGCCCGCGCGCTGGCGGCGGCGGCCGGGATGGTGATCGTGGCCAAGGGACCGGATAATGTCATCGCCGCGCCGGACGGGCGGGCGGCATTTGCCCGGCGCGCGCCGAGCTGGCTGTCGACTGCGGGAACCGGCGATGTGCTGGCGGGAATCATCGCCAGCCGGCTGGCCTGCGGCATCGCGCCATTCGCGGCGGCCGCCGAGGGGTTGTGGCTGCACGGCGCGGCGGCGCGGCTGGCCGGACCGGCGTTTTCCGCCGCAGAGCTTGCAGCCACGGTGCGCAAGGCCTACGCGGCCTGCCTGTGAGCCAGCCCGAAGAAATTTCCGCCCCCGAAGAGATCCTGCGCATCGCCGCCAAGGGTGACGGGGTGACTGCGTCCGGCCGCTTTGCCTGGGGCAGCGCGCCGGGCGATCTGCTGCTGCCCGATGGCACGATCCAGCCCGGGCCGCACCACGCCGCGCCGGTTTGCCGCCATTTCGGGCGCTGCGGCGGGTGCCAGTTGCAGCAACTGGACGAGGAAACACTGGCCGATTTCGTCGCGGCGCGGGTGACGAACGCCTCCGCCAGCCAGAACCTGGGCGCGGCCCTGATCACCGCGCCGTACCTGTCGCCGCCGGGTGCGCGGCGCCGCGCCTCGTTGCGCGCGGAAAGTTCGGCCGGGCGCGTGGTGATCGGGTTCCGCGAGGCGTCGTCGCACCGGCTGGTCGAACTGGCCGAGTGCCCGGTGATGGTGCCCGAATTCGTCGCGCTGCTGCCGGCCTTGCGCAAGATGCTGATCCGGCTGGGTCAAGCCAGCGCCCACGCTGCGGGCAAGGGCGGCAACAAGGCGGGCGGCAAGGGCAACCGGGCGCACGGCAAGATGGCCGCCGATATCGAACTGACGATGGCCGATCAGGGCATCGACCTTGGCATCACGGGGCTGACCGCCGAAGGGTTGGCGATCACCGAAGCCCTGCTGGAATTCGCGCAGACGCACGGGCTGGCGCGGCTGACGCTGGATCAGGGTTATGGCGCGGAAACCTTGTGGGAGCCCGAGCCGGTCACCGTTACGCTATCGGGCGTCTGCGTGCCGTTGCCGTCCGGCGCGTTCCTGCAGGCGACGGCCGATGGCGAGGCGGTGCTGGTCGCCGCCGTGCGCGAATGGCTGGGCGATGCGCCCACGATCGCCGATCTGTTCGCGGGGCTGGGCACTTTCACCTTTGCGCTGGCCGGGCCGAATACCAAGGTGCTGGCGGCCGAAGCTGCCCGCGATGCGCATCTGGCCTGCAAGGCGGCTGCAGGGCGCTCGCAACTGCAAGTCCACGCGCTGCACCGCGACCTGTTCCGCAACCCGCTGCTGCCCGATGAACTGAACCGCTTCGATGCAGTGCTGCTCGACCCGCCGCGTGCCGGAGCGCGCGACCAGATCGAGCGGCTGGCGGCCAGCACCGTGGCGAAGATCGTCTATATCAGCTGCAACCCATCAAGCTGGGCGCGGGATGCGGCGTTGCTGGTCGAAGCTGGTTACACGCTGGCGGAACTGCGCCCGGTCGGGCAGTTCCGCTGGTCGACCCACGTCGAACTGGCCAGCTTGTTTATCCGGGCGTGAACACTGCCAGCGCGGTCTGAACGACCAGCGCGATCAGGGCGAGGCTGGACAGCACGAAGATCCCGAACCGCACCACCACCCGGTTGGATAGCGCCTGCTGCAGCGAATGGGCGATGCGCAAGGCGACGTAAAGCCATGCGGTCGTCGCGGTCAGGCCATCGCCCTTGCCGACCATCGCCAGGGTGAGCGCGACCGCGTAAAACACCGTCGGCGCTTCATGCAGGTGGTTGTAATTGTGGGAAATCCACTGGATTTTGGGCGGCAGGATAGCGTCAAGGTCCTTGCCGGTGCCGCCAACCATGGCATTCGCGTCAATCTTCGCGGCCGTCATCGCCGGGATGCGCGTCGCGTACATCCACAGCCACATCACCATGGTCCATGCCGCAAGGACGACCACCGGCTTGAGGATATCCATTCCGAACATGCTGTCGG
>JANLUV010000266.1:0-3274 GCA_031363685.1 Alphaproteobacteria bacterium
GTCGGGGATCATCGCGGCGAGATCCAATGAGGCTGATGGTGGCGGCTCTGCCTGCATGACCACTCCGTCGCAGATTGATAAGGTGACTTTAGTTTTGCCCCGCGCCATGGCAAACCGGGTTCGGCCCACCGCGCCGGGTCCTTCTACGACGGCAAAGGCACAGATGAGCAAACTCTATTTCGGCACCGACGGGATTCGCGGGCGGACCAACGCCGGGGTGATGACTGCCGCCACGGCGATGAAGGTCGGGCAGGCGGCGGGAACGCGGTTCCTGCGCGGCGATCATCGCCACCGGGTGGTGATCGGCAAGGACACCCGCCTGTCGGGCTACATGCTGGAAAACGCGATGGTTGCGGGCTTTACCAGCGTCGGCATGGACGTGGTTCTGCTCGGCCCGATGCCGACCCCGGCGGTTGCCCTGCTCACTCGCGAACTGCGCGCCGATGTCGGCGTGATGATCTCGGCCAGTCACAATCCGTACGAGGATAACGGCATCAAGCTGTTCGGGCCCGATGGGTTCAAGCTTTCGGACGAGGATGAACTCGCGATCGAGGCGATGCTGGCGCAGGATATCGCGCTCGCCGCCGCGCCCGATATCGGCCGCGCCCGCCGGATCGAGGACGCGCGCGGGCGCTATATCCACGCGGTCAAGGGTTCGCTCCCCCACAACGTCAGGCTCGATGGCTTGAAGATCGTGGTCGATTGCGCCAATGGCGCCGCCTACCAGGTCGCCCCGTCGGCGATCTGGGAACTTGGCGCCGAAGTGATCGCGGTCGGCGTCACCCCCAACGGCAAGAACATCAACGACCACTGCGGCTCGACCCACCTCGATCTGGTCCGCGAAACCGTGGTCGCAGCGGGCGCGGACATCGGCATCGCGCTCGACGGCGATGCCGATCGGCTGATCGTGGTCGATGAACATGGCAAGGTCGTCGATGGCGATCAGCTCATGGCGTTGCTCGGCACGCAACTCGCCGCGCGCGGCGAACTGCGCGGCGGCGGCGTGGTCGCGACGGTCATGTCCAACCTCGGACTGGAACGCTTCCTTGGCGCACAGGGCCTCGCTCTCGTCCGCACCAAGGTCGGCGATCGCCACGTCCTCGAAGCGATGAAATCCGGCGGCTACAATGTCGGCGGCGAGCAATCGGGCCATATGATCCTGCTCGATCACGCCACCACCGGCGATGGCACGGTCGCGGCGCTGCAGGTGCTGGCCGCACTGGTCCAGTCGGGCAAGCGGGCCAGCGAACTGCTCCACCTGTTCGATCCCGTCCCGCAATTGCTCAAGAATGTCCGCTTCGCCGGGGGCAAGCCGCTCGACAACGCCAAGGTCCAGCAGGTCATCGCCGCCGCCGAAGCCCAGCTTTCCGGGCGCGGCCGGCTGGTCATCCGCCCCTCCGGCACCGAGCCGGTGATCCGCGTGATGGCCGAAGGCGACGATGAAGGCGAAGTCCACTCGGTCGTCGGCGCGATCTGCGACGCGGTTGCCGCAGCAGCAGCAGCCTAGAGTCAGGACCTGACCATGCTTGAAATGCGCCCCGACTGCGAACGCTGCGGCACCGATCTTCCGGCACAGGCGCCGGGGGCATTCATCTGCAGCATGGAATGCACCTTCTGCGCCGAATGCGCCGATGGGCTGGACGAACTGTGCCCCAACTGCGGCGGCGAACTGGTTGACCGGCCAGCCCGCGCCAAACGGCTCCACGCCGAGCATCCGCCTTCGGCGGAGCGGCACTTCAAGGGATGACCCCGACCCCGCGCATTTCTGTCCCCCGCATCCTGGTCATCGCCGGGTCCGACAGCTCAGGCGGCGCGGGTATCCAGGCCGATATCAAGACCATCACCATGCTCGGCGGCTATGCGATGACCGCGATCACCGCGATCACCGCGCAGAACACGCTGGGGGTCACGGCAGTGGAAGTGCTTTCGCCCGATATGGTGGCAGCGCAGATCGATGCCTGCGTCAGCGACATCGGAGTCAATGCCATCAAAATCGGGATGCTCGGCTCAGCGGCAATCGCGCACCGGGTGGCCGACATTCTGGAGGGGGTCGGCATCCACATCGTCTTCGATCCGGTCATGGTCGCCACAAGTGGTTCGACGCTCGCCGACGCGGAGACCATTGCCGCATTCGAGCGCCTGATGCGCATCGCCACGATTACGACACCCAACCTGCCCGAACTTGCGGCGCTGGGCGGCCTCGCCACGGTTCGCCCGCTGACGTCCAACCTGCTCGTCAAGGGCGGGCACGGCGAAGGCGACCGGATTGAAGACCTGCTCTACGTCGAGAGCGGGGAGTTCAGCTTCTGGTCCCCTCGCATCGACACTGTCCACACCCACGGCACGGGCTGCACTCTTGCGAGCGCAATCGCGACCGGCCTCGGTGAAGGGGTGCCGATCGAAGTGGCGGTGGAACGCGCCATCGCCTTTGTCGGCAAGGCAATTGCCTTGGCGCCTGGGCTTGGCCACGGCCATGGGCCGCTGGGACACGCTCTCGGCCGCGTGCCGTTCTACGACGCACTCGCGGCGCTGGATGCCGAAGGGTGGGACTCTGCCGCCTTCGCTGCCAAGTGGAGCCCGTGAAATTTAATCCAGATCGTAGAACGCCCGGATCGCCGCCCAGCCCTCGGCCGCCGTCTCCACCGGGGTGAACAGGCGCAAGTCCTCGCGGTTGATCACCCCCTCGTCGGCCAGCGCCTCGAAGTTCACCACCTTGTTCCAGAATTCGGCCCCGAACAGCAGGATCGGGATTGGCTTCATCTTGCCGGTCTGGACCAGCGTGAGCAGCTCGAAAAACTCATCAAACGTCCCGAACCCGCCCGGAAACACCGCCACCGCCCGCGCGCGCAGCAGGAAATGCATCTTGCGCAGCGCGAAATAGTGGAACTGGAACGACAGGTGCGGCGTGACATAGGCGTTGGGCGCCTGTTCGTGCTGGAGCACGATATTCAGCCCGATCGTCTCGCCCCCGGCTTCGGCCGCGCCGCGATTGGCGCCCTCCATGATCGACGGCCCCCCGCCCGAGCAGACCACGAACTGGCGCATCCCGCCTTCGACGATCGCCTGCTTGGTGGCGATCCGGCCCAGTTCGCGGGCCTCCTCGTAATACCTGCCCTTGGCGACCAGCCGCTCTACCACCGCCTGGCGTTCCGGCGTGGTGGCGGTGGCGAGCGCGGCCCCGGCCATCTCGGGCGCGGGGATCCGGGCCGAGCCATAGACCACCAGCGTCGATCCGATCTTCGCCTCGTCCAGCAGCATCTCGGCTTTCAGCAAT
>JANLUV010000420.1:0-2077 GCA_031363685.1 Alphaproteobacteria bacterium
ACGGGCTGGAAGGTTTCCGGCTGGCGGGTCAGGCTGTTGAACAGCACCAGGGGGTGAACAGCGGAGGATTGCGCTTCGGTCATGCCGCGCGGGCTTACGCAGGGGCCGCAAAAGGTCAAGCGGCCGCGCGCATCGTGATCGCGCGGCCTGCCCTGCGTTGTCCTCAGAACCCGAGGAATCTGACCTTGCTCTCGACCGTCTCCCGCTGACGCTCAAAGCCATTGACCAGGGAATCCGGATCGCGATGGCCGATGGCAAGGCCGCAGAAGAAGATGTGGCTCTCGTCCGACACGCCCAGAAACTCCTTGATCGTCTTGGCGTAGATCGAGAGAAATTCCTGCGGGCACGAATCCAGCCCCTCCTCGCGCAGCAGCAGCATGATCGTCTGCAGCCACATCCCCACGTCCGACCACTGCGGCGGCCCCATCACGCGCGGAAAATAGACCAGCAGCAGCGCCGGAGCGCGAAACGAGACGCGGTTGATATCCATGAACCCTTCGCGCCCGGCCGCATCGTCGCGCGCGATGCCCATCGCGGTATAGATGCCCGCGCCAACCGTATGAAGCCGGGCGACGCATTCCGGCAGCACTTCCGGGTCACTCCAGCTATATTCCGGCGGGTCCTGCGGCGCAGCAGCGCTCAGCTTGTCCTGCAGCGCGCGCAGCGGTTCGCCGGTCAGCAGGCTCGCCTCCCACGGCTGGAAATTGCAGCCCGACGGTGCCCAGCGCGCCTTGTCGAGTACGCGGTGCAGCACCTCCGCCGCGACCGGAGCATCCAGAAACGCGCGGATCGAGCGCCGCGTCAGTACGGCATCACTTACGTTCGTTGATTCCGGCATATGATAAATTCCCTGTCATTCTTCTTCGAACAAGTCAGCGAGCTGCTCGATGATCGTCCCGCCAAGCTGTTCGACGTCCATGATAGTGACCGCCCGCCGGTAATAGCGGGTAACGTCATGCCCGATGCCGATCGCCACCAGCTGGATCGGGCTTTGCTTCTCGATCCACTCGATCACCTTGCGCAAATGCTGCTCAAGATAGCCGGCAGTGTTCACGCTCAGGGTCGAATCGTCGACCGGTGCGCCGTCGGAAATGACCATCAGGATGCGGCGGTCTTCCTGCCGCACCAGCAGCCGCGAATGGGCCCATAGCAGCGCCTCGCCGTCGATGTTTTCCTTCAGCAGCCCTTCGCGCATCATCAGGCCCAGGTTCTTGCGCGCGCGGCGCCACGGCTCGTCCGCCTTCTTGTAGACGATGTGGCGCAGATCGTTGAGGCGGCCGGGATGCGCAGGTTTGCCGCCGGCCAGCCAGGCCTCGCGGCTCTGCCCGCCCTTCCATGCGCGGGTGGTGAAGCCAAGGATTTCGGTCTTTACCCCGCACCGTTCCAGCGTGCGGGCCAGCACATCGGCGCTGATCGCCGCGATCGAGATCGGCCGGCCGCGCATCGATCCCGAATTATCGATCAGCAGCGTGACGACGGTATCCTTGAACTCGGTTTCGCGCTCGATCTTGTACGACAGCGAATGCCCGGGCGAAACGACGATCCGCGCCAGCCGCGCGGCATCGAGCATGCCTTCTTCCTGATCAAAGTCCCATGACCGGCTTTGCTGCGCCATCAGCCGCCGCTGCAGCCGGTTGGCCAGCCGCGTGACGATGCCCTGCAGGCCCTTCAGCTGCGTATCAAGATAGGCCCGCAGCCGGGTCAGTTCCTCGTCGTCGCACAGCCCGCCGGCATCGATCCGCCGGTTGTATTCGGCAATCGTCGCCTCGAGCCGCGCGGGCGGCACGCCGATCTTCGCCGCCAGTTCGGCCAGGCTGTCGGCGCTGGTGGTATAGTCGTTCTCGATGGCGCGGTATTGCACCTTCTGGAAGAACATCTTCTTGGCCGTGTGCATCTCGCGGAGCACCTCGCTCCACAAGGGCGCATCGAGGATCAGCCAGCCCAGGCCGCCGGCCCGGCCGAACAATGCCTCGCCGGTGCGCGCGCCGTAGAATTCCTCGTTGACCAGCCGCTCGCCCTGGCCGTCGATCGAGACGCTTTTGGTGAAGCTTTCGGGCGGATAGAGGAATTTCCAGGC
>JANLUV010000328.1:0-3905 GCA_031363685.1 Alphaproteobacteria bacterium
ACGGTGGGCGAAAGCACCCGCTCCATCACCAGGTTGAACGGGTCTGTCACCCCGTCGCCAGAAGGGCTTCACGCTGCTGGATCAGCGGATCGAACTTGCTGAACAGATCGCTCATCTGTGGCTTAACCCTGCAGCTTCACGACGGCATCGACCAGCTGGCCGTATGTCTCGATTTCGGCTTGCTGATTCATGCTGATGATGATGTCGAATTCGTCCTCGATCGCGGCAACGAAATCCATCACCGTCAGGCTGTCGAATTCGAAGTCTCCGGCGAAAGTAGCCTCGTCGGTGATCGCCACGCCCTTCTTGTTGAAAGGCTCGATCAGCGCGGCGATCCGGTCGGCGGTGGCGGCGCGGTCCATGGTTGTCATGCTCCAGAGTGCGAGATTCGGCCCATGGCCGGGAATTGTGGCGCAAAAGCGGGGTGCAGGGGCGCTGTCAAGCGACGGTCTTGTCGATCAGGGCGCGCACGGCGGCCAGGAACGGTCCGATCGATACCGGCTTGGCCAGATATCCTTCCGCGCCGGCGTCGCGAATCCGTTCTTCATCGCCGCGGCCGGCATAGGCGGTGACCGCAAGCACCGGGATCGTCCGCAGCACCGGATCGGCCTTGGCCCGTTCGATCAGTTCAACGCCGGAAACTTCGTGCAGCTGGATGTCCATGATGATCAGGTTAGGTACGAACTCACGCGCTTTATCAAGTGCTTGATGGCCGTCTGCAACCGGTTCGACGGCAAAGCCCTGGCTTTTCAGTACGTCGCAAAACAGCTTACGATTTAGATCGTTATCCTCGACAACCAGGATTCTCTTTGCCACTTGCATCCCGCCGCCCGAACAAACGCTTCGAGCATGACCTCTATGCCCTCGGAAAGACCCTGACAATTCTCCGTGATCCTTCATCCCCCGCCGATCCGCAGGTGCTCGCACTCGGCGTGCTCGGCTGGCTGCTCGAAAGCGAGCATCGCGCCGACCGGTTCCTGGCGCTGACCGGGCTTACGCCCGATACGCTGCGGGACGGCCTCGGCGATCCGGCGGTGCTGGGCGCGGTGTTCGATTTCCTTGCCGGGCACGAACCCGATCTGGTTGCGGCGGCCGAAGCGGTCGGGGTTGCGCCAGAGGTTCTGGCGGCTGCGGGCGAAAGGCTGGTGCGATGAACCGTCCCCTGGTGATCAGCGATTGTGATGAGGTGCTGCTCCACATGCTGCTGCCCTGGCGGGACTGGCTGGCAGAGACGCAGGGCATCACCATGACCATGGATATACAGGATTTTTCGAAATCCATGCGTTATGTCGAGAGCGGCGAGGTGGTGCCGACCGAGGAGATGTGGCGGCTGCTGCACTTGTTCTTCACGCACGAGATGGGCCGGCAATATCCGATTGCCGGTGCGATCGAGGCGATGCGCACGCTGGCCGAACATGCCGACGTGGTGGTCCTCACCAACCTTCTCGATACGCATCAGGTGGCGCGGACCCGGCAGTTGCTGGATCATGGCCTGAACGTCCGGGTATTCACCAATCAGGGCCCCAAAGGCCCGGCATTGCGGCGGATTATCGAGGAATTTCAGCCTTCGCGTGCGGTGTTCATCGACGATATCGCGCAGCACCACGGGTCGGTCGCCGAACTCGCGCCGGACGTCCATCGGCTGCATTTCTGCGGCGAGCCGAGCATTGCGCGGCACATCCGCTGCGCCCATGTGGCGGGCGATGCGCATGCCCGGATCGACGAGTGGGCAAGCGCGTTGCCGTGGCTGCTCGGCCGGTTGAACGGAGAGAATGATGAGTGATGCGACCGACGCTGCGATCGCCTGCAAGCTGGCTGCAATGGGACTGCAACTGCCCGAACCGGCCGCTCCCGTGGCCGCCTACGTGCCCGTGGTGATCGCCGGCGGGCTGGCTTACGTGTCGGGCCAATTGCCGTTCGTCGATGGCAAGCTGGTGACCGGCCGGCTCGGTGCAAACGTCTCGATCGAGGACGGCGCCGCTGCCGCGCAGGCCTGCGGACTGATGATCCTGGCCCAGCTCAAGGCGGCGCTCGGTTCGCTTTCCCGGGTGGAGCGTGTGGTCAAGCTGGGCGCCTTCGTCAGTTCGACTGCGGATTTCACCGACCAGCCCAAGGTGGCTAACGGCGCGTCCGAACTGATGGCGGCGGTGTTCGGCGAGGCAGGCAAGCATGCCCGCAGCGCGGTGGGCGTGCCGGTGCTGCCGCTGGGCGCTGCGGTGGAGGTTGACGCGATTGTCGCTGTTAGCCCCGCTTGATCGCTGGCTTGCGCCGGCGCCTGAGCGGGAGCGGGTGGCCTGGTTGCGGCAGAGCAGTTTCGCGCATCGCGGCCTGCACGGCGCGGGGGTGCCGGAGAATTCGCCAGGGGCGTTCACGGCGGCGCTTACCCGCGGGATGGGCATCGAATGCGATGTTCACAAGTCGAGTGACGGCCAGGCGGTGGTGTTCCATGACTGGGAGCTTGACCGGCTGACCGGCGAAACCGGCCCGATTGCAGAGCGCAGTGCCGAGCAGCTGGGCCGCATCCGCCTGTCGGGCAGCGAGGACACGATTCCCACCTTGCGACGGTTGCTCGATCTGGTCGGCGGCCGGGTGCCGATCCTGATCGAGGTGAAATCGCGCCGCGATCGGCGGGTCGGTGCGCTGTGCCTGGCGGTACGGCGGGTGCTGGAAGGATACTGCGGCACGCACGCGATCATGAGCTTCGATCCGCGCGTGACCCGCTGGTTCGCCACCAATTCGCCGCTGACGGTGCGTGGGCTGGTGATTTCCGAGGAGCGCGACAAGGCGCTTATCGGGCGCCTGCGCCGCCACTTGTGGCTGTGGCATGCCCGGCCGGATTTCCTGGCTTATGATATCCGCGACCTGCCCGGCCGGTTTCCCGCCGCTCAGCGCCGCCGGGGGATGCCGGTGGCGACCTGGACGGTGCGCACGGCAGAGCTGCGCGAACGCGCTGCGAACCATGCCGACGCGCCGATTGCCGAAGGTGCGGGTGTGCCGTGAGCGCGCCGGAAGTCACCGCCCGGCTGGCTTCGGCGGTTGGCAGTTTTCCGGCGGCCGAATGGGATGCGCTGACCGAAGGGGCCAATCCGTTTGTCAGCCATGCTTTTCTGACCGCGCTGGAGGATTCGGGCAGCGTTGGCGGGACCAGCGGCTGGGATCCGGCGCCGATCGTGATTGTCGGCGCTGATGGGAAACTGGCCGGGGCCTTGCCCGCGTACCTCAAGCGGCACAGCCGGGGCGAGTATGTGTTCGACCATGCCTGGGCCGATGCCTGGCACCGCGCCGGTGGGCGCTATTACCCCAAGCTCCAGATTTCCCCGCCGTTCACCCCCGCGACTGGCCCGCGTATCCTGACCCGCGATGCGGCGCTGGCGGCGCCGCTGCTGCGCGCGGCCGAACTGGTCTGCAGCCAGCACGGCCTGTCCTCGGCCCATGCGACCTTCATCGCGCCGGACGAGCAACCCCTGTTCGACGCGGCCCGCTGGCTGCCGCGCAGCGACATCCAGTTCCACTTCCACAATCGTGGTTACGCCAGTTTCGATGATTTCCTGGCCAGCCTGTCTTCGGCCAAGCGCAAAAACCTGCGCAAGGAACGCGCCGCCGCGCAGGACGGCGTGGACATCCGCGCGCTGAGCGGGGCCGATCTCAAGGCCGAACACTGGGATGCGTTCTGGCGGTTCTATCAGGATACCGGCGCGCGCAAGTGGGGGCATCCCTACCTGACGCGCGAGGCTTTCACCTTGTTCGGTGAGCGGATGGCCGAGCAGGTCCTGCTGGTGCTGGCGTTCAGCGATGGCCGCGCGGTGGCCGGGGCGCTCAACTTCATCGGCCGCGACGCGCTTTACGGGCGGTACTGGGGCGCGACCGTCGACAAGCCGTTCCTGCATTTCGAGCTGTGCTATTAT